>CAZPYZ010000022.1:0-16695 GCA_964590215.1 uncultured Dehalococcoidia bacterium
CTGGCAGTGGCGCTACTGCGAGCAGGTGCTGGAGCGGGGCGGCCGCATCAACGACGCCATAGCTTGGCAATACCGAAGGAGGAGCATGGCAATTCACATAGATCAAGCCCGAAAACTGGTGGCCCGTTCGTGTCAGATCCTTGGCCGCCAGGGCCTGACGCGGGAGACCGCTGGGCACGTGAGCGCTAGGATCGCGGGTGACCGCGTGGTAATCAAGGGACGTGGGGCCGGGGAGACCGCCCTCAGTTACACAACGCCCAACGACCTGATCATCGTGGACATGGACGGCAAGATGGTCGACGGACGGGAGGACCTGACCTCTCCCAACGAAGTGTTCATCCATACCTGGATGCTAAGAACCCGTCCTGCAATCGAAAGTGTGATCCATATTCATCCGCCCACGGTCGTCGCCTTCACCATCGCGGACCGGCCGATCCTGCCGGTTATCGGCGCCTTCAACCCAAGCGCCTTGCGGTTCGCTCTGGAAGGGATACCCCTCTACCCACGCAGCATTCTCATCAACAGCGATGCGAGGGGTGAGGACCTGGCCAAGGCCATGGGCACCGCCCGCGCCTGCCTTATGCGCGGGCACGGCATCACGACAGTCGGCCGTACGGTGGAGGAAGCGACCATCGCGGCCATCAACCTCAACGACCTCGCCGAGATGAACTACAAGGCCGCTCTCCTTGGGACCCCGCAGCCGATTCCCGACGAGGACCTGGAGGAATTCAGGGCGCAGGCGAGCCGCGGGGGCGACCGGGCTGCTACCACCTATATGAACTCCACCTGGCGTTACTACGACCGTCTGGTGGGCGAGGGCTGACCATGGCACAGATACTTGGCCTGGGTATAACGCATGTCCCCATGCTGGCGTCACGGGGAACCATGGCGCGAAGGACCAAGGTCGCCATGCAGGACCCTGCCCTCCCTGCCCAGTACCGCAGCCCGGATGGCTGGCCGCCTCCCATGCGTGCCCAGTGGGGCGATGATGAAGGCGAGACTCACTCCGAACAGCACAGGGAGGCCCATATCGCTCAATTCCGGAAGGCGCGGCGCGTCCTTGACGAGTTCGCTCCGGATATCGTCGTGCTTTTTGGGGACGACCAATACGAAAACTTCCGCGATGACATTATCCCGCCCGTTTGCGTCCTGGCTCACGAAGGTTTCGAGTTCAAGCCATGGCGCCGGTACAAGGAGAACGTCTGGGGAGAGCCAGAGGACAAGGTCTTCACCGTCAAGGGACACCGCGAGGCCGGCAAGACTATCACCCGAGGCCTCTTGGAGGCGGGATTCGAGGTCTCTTACGCCTACAAGCCGCTGCATGACCCACTCGCCCACGCGTTCATGATGTCGCTGCTCTTCCTGGACTGGGACCGGCGCGGCTGGCCTTATCCGCTAGTCCCATTCGCCATCAACTGCTACGGGAGCAAAGTGGTTTTGCAGCGGGGAAGCGGCGCCACTGGCTTTTCACAGGCTACGATGCCGAATGGGGAGAGCGACCCGCCGTCGCCCCCACCATGGCGCTGCTTCGATTTGGGGGCGGCGCTGGTGCGTAGTTTGAAAGAGAAGCCCTGGCGCGTAGCCTTGGTGGCCTCATCCAGTTGGTCCCACGCGTCACTGACGGCCAAGAATTACTTCTTGTTCCCGGACGTCGAGGCGGACAAGCGTTACTACGAGGCCCTGCGCGCTGGTGATTACCAAGTTTGGCGGAACACTACGACCGCCGAGATCGAGGAGCGCGGGCACCAGGAGCTGCTCAACTGGTTCTGCCTCGCCGGTGCGATGGCCGAGCTGGGCCGGAAACCCAAGGAGTGCGTGTTTCTCGAATCCTGGCTCTGTAATTCCGACCGCGTGTTCGCGATCTATCCCCCGGAGTAACCCCATGGCTGAATCCCTCGATGAGCTGAGACATAAGGTCGCCCTCTCCTGCCGCATCCTGGCGGCCATGGGTCTGGTCAAAGACATCCTGGGCCATGTGAGTGTGCGGGTTCCGGGCGCCGATGAGATGCTGGTCCGCTGCCGGCACGTGAAGGATGAGCGAGGTCTGGTATTCACCACCGACGACGACATCCGGCGAGTGGATTTTGATGGCAACGGAGCCGACCTGGCGGGACAGTATTTCTCCCCTGGCGAAGTTTCCATCCATGGTGAGTCGCTGCGCCTGCGCCCCGAAATCAACTGCGTGATCCATGCCCACCCGCCCGGGGCGCTCATGTGCGGATTGGGCGGCGTCGAGCTGCGGCCGATCCTCGGCGCTTACGACGGAGGCTTTACGTTCCGGCACACCCTCGAAGGGATACCGGTGTTTCCTCATGGTTACCTCATTAGCCGTCCGGAGCTGGCCCACCGGATGATCGCGTTCATGCGGCCCAAGAACATCTGCATTCTCAAGGGCCACGGGGTGACCATCACCGGGATGACGGTCGAGGAAACTACCCTCAGGGCGCTTCGGTTCGAGGCCCTATGCCGTATCGCCTGGCAGCTGGCCCTGGCGGGTCGTACCGCTGAGGATGTTTCGACCGATACTGCGAACGAATACAGCCGCAGGGTCGGGGAGACTCCTCGCGGCCTCTCCGCCAGCAGCGGCGATATGACGTGGCGCTACTACGTCGAAATGGTTGAGTCGGGCAGGCCCCTGCCCATGTCGGTCGGCATCGGAGACATCGAGGTCTAGCTTTCAAGGAGGGTTCCCATGTTCCCGCATTTCACCAAGGTTCAACTGCAGCGATGGATCGATGAGAACCGCGATGACTGGGGCCAGCGGCGCCACATCTGGGAAAACTCTGATTTCACCTGCATGGTGACCATCGGTCCTAATGCCCGTAAGGATTTCCACGTCAATCCGGGAGACGAGTTCTTCCAGCAGTTGGAGGGCGACCTAAACCTCTACTACATGACCCCCGAAGGGAAGCAGGAGCTGGCAGTGGTGGGCCCAGGGGAGGTCTTCCTCCTGCCCAGTGGCGTCCCCCATTCCCCGCGACGTGGGCCTGGCTCCTGGACATTGGTCGTCGAGCGAAAGGCTCACCCCGGTGAGGTGCATTACAGCCAGTGGTACTGCGACAAATGCGGGCACAAGCTCCACGAGACCAGCCGCGCCTACGGCGAAGTGTCGGAGCCTCCCGAGCGGAAGGTGGAGCTGCTCAGGGCTGACGAGAAACTCCGCACCTGCGGCGACTGCGGCTGCGTCTCTGACTTCTAACGGATGCCGCCATTCCCGGAGCAATACGATGCCCCTTCATCTAACCTGCGCGTTTACCGCGAACCCTCGAGTCCAACCGTTGAAAGAGAGCGCGGTCAAGATACCGAATGTCGAGCTGGAGTTCCTGGACGTCAATCCAGCGGGCAACCTGTTCTACCGCAACCTGAAATACGACGAATTCGATGTCTCCGAGATGTCTATCTCTGAGCTCCTCATGGCCAGGGAGCGGAGCGATGGGAGCAAATGGGATTGGGCGGCCATACCCAATTTCATGAGCAAGGCCTTCATGTGGCACGCCCTGTACGTCAACAGTGACTCGGGTATCGATACGCTGGCCCACTTGAAGGGAAAGCGGGTAGGGGTGCCCGACTACGACATGACCGCCTGCCACTGGATGAGGAGCATCATCAAGGACCTGTACGGCGTCGAGGCAAAGGACATCGTCTGGTACAACACCCGGACCAAGCGGTACAGCCATGGCGGCGCGTTGGGCCTGGATACCGACCCTCCCGATGGCATAACGCTGTACTGGCTCACCGAGGACCAATATCCTGACGTGATGCTGGAGAGTGGCGAGATAGACGCAGCCGTCTTCTACCCCGGCACGGTGAATCCTGAAAGGGCCAGCGGTCAGCACACTTTCCCGGTGGTGATGGACCGGTATGGGGGTACCCCGCTCCCCGGCAACCCCAAGATCCGTCGTTTCTTTCCGGATGGGGGGCGGGCCATCACCTTCGAGTACTTCAAGAAGACGGGAATAATCGGCGGCGCGAATCACACGGTCATCGTGCAGAACCGGATCCTGCATGAGCACCCCTGGCTGGCTTTGGAGTTGTATGCCGCCTTTCAGAAATCTAAGGAGATGGCCTATGAGCGGGCACGCCAATCGGCTTCGGCTTACATGCTGTTCGAGGGCACCGACTTCCAGCAGCAAGCTGATCTGTACGGGCCGGACCCGTACCCGCAGGGGATCCGCCGCAACCGTACGATGTTGGAGCGCTTGCTCCGGGGCTCGCTGGAGCAGGGGCTGATCCGGAAGTGCCCCAAGATCGAGGAGGTCTGGTATCCGACCACCTGGGATACCTAGTGATGGGAAACTGTTCTACCGCTCGCATTACAAAAACAAGGGAGTTGTCTTCGAAATGACTGATGATTTGTACGACCTGAGGCTCAAGACGGCGTTGGCGCATCGCATCCTCACCATGACTGGATCCATGGGCGACATTACCGGGCACGTCTTCGTCCGGGTTCCGGGGACTGACGAGATCCTGGTGCGGGGCCGCAACCAGACGGACGTGTCCCCCGCCTTCGTGGAACCCGATGCTATCCGGCGGGTGGACATGGACGGCAACCCCGGGGAGGACCTTGCGGACTACTGGGTCCCTCCTGAGCGGTTCATCGGCACGACGATCATGAAGGCGCGACCGGAGATCAACTGTGTGATCCACGCCCACCCGCCGGCGCAGGTGCTATGCAGCATCACCGGCGTCGATATTCGCCCCATCGTCGGGTCACAGAACCATGCCGGCGCGGCGCTCGCCCACGACGGCATCCCGATCTATCCGAGGTCGCTGCTCATCCACAGTCCCGCTCTCGGGCGGGCCATGATGTCGGTCATGGGCAATAAGAACGTCGTGCTACTGAAAGCTCACGGGAACGTGGTGGCAGGGCGGTCGGTTGAGGAAGCCACCGTGAACGCGGTGCGCCTGGAGAACCTGGCCCGATTGTGCTGGCAGGTTGCCCTCTCTCACAGGGAGGTGTGGGAGATCCCCCTGGAGGACTGGGAGGACCACGTGCGTCCCAGGGAGGGGCCCCGGCCTATCGGCATGCCGGAAGGCACCACCTGGAACTGGGACTTTTACCTCAAGATGCTGGAGCAGGGCGCTCTGGTGCCCCAGGAAAGCACCGTCGGCCTGGAGCAGTTCTGAGCCACCGTCACACAATGCTTCTGAGGAGCAAACCATGGCCGACTCTCTTGACGACCTGAAGCATAAAGCCATTCTGTCCCATCGCATTCTGACCATGACGGGTTCGATGTCGGACACCACCGGCCACGTCATGGTCCGGATCCCCGGCAGTAACGAGATGCTGGTGCGGTGCCGCGGCCCCCGGGACTGGTCGCCCCGGTATGTGGAAGAGGCGGCCATGCACCGGCTCGACTTCGACGGTGAACCCACCGAGGAGCTGGGCGACTGGGTGATCCCACCCGAGCGCTTCATTGGAGCCACCGTGTTCCGCATGCGTCCCGAGGTCAACTGCGCGATCCATGCCCATCCGCCGGCGCAAGTGTTGTGCAGTAACACCAACGTGGGGCTGCGCCCCATCGTAGGCTCCCAGAATTGGGGAGGGAGCCTGCTGGCGATGAAACGGATCCCGGTGTACCCGCGATCCCTGCTGATTCACAGCCCAGAGATCGGGCGCAGCATGATGTCGGTGATGGGCAGCAAGGACGTGGTGCTGCTGAAGGGACACGGCAACGTGGTGGTGGGCCGCAGCATCGAGGAAGCGACGGTGCGAGCCATCCAGATCGAGAACCTCGCCCGGCTCTGCTGGCAGATCGCGCTCTCCGGCCTTGAGGGGCCAGATATCCCCTGGGAGGACGTAGAGGACAACGCCGAGATGGCGGTGTCCGAGGCGGCACGGCGAGGCGACAGCGGCTCCAACCCGTTCTGGACCTACTATGTGCAGCTGCTGGAGCGGGGCTGGAGAATCGACGCAACGGTGAAACCGGTATAGGGTGACTACTTGCCAAAATAGACGGGAGTAGAGGAGTACTGAGTCGCAGTCGCCAGCGGCCTGTTAGGGCAGAGCCGGACACCGGTATCCTGATTGCGGCGACGACACCATTGTCGGGCGACGGCGGTGTTCCCGTAGGGTCTGGTATGTGGTCTGAGCGGATCTTCGGTGCGGTAGACCGCAACGGCGGGGTGGCCGCCAAGCTCGGAGTGGCATTGACCGCTGAGGCCTCAGGGCCTCTTTAGGCGCTTGCCGAAGCCGTATCGACAAAATGTTGTAGTTGTCGGCGCAAGTGTCTAGCTAGAAGCACGGCCGGAAAGCCGGTGGCACTGCGCCCCAGACCCCAGGTTCACGCAGCGGTCGTTTGCCCCGCCTCCCTCGACTGAGTGCGGCTTTCCGGCCGCACTGCTAGATCGCCATCTTCACCATCACCCATCCGACAATGATCTTCCCGATCCCCATCAGACGGATCGCATCGGGCGAAAGCCGGGTGTACTCCAGCGCGGCGGTGCGGGCCGGGTCGGGCAGGTAATCCTCCGCGAACTCGGTGGTGCGCTCGGCCCAATCCTTCGGCATCGTCAGCTCGTAGAGCCCCGCCCCCAGCAGCCCCACCCCCAGACCGAATCCCACCAGTCGGGCGATCATTCACGTCCTCCGATTTCCCGCGTTGAGCTGGTCTTACCTGTGACATTAGTGCCGGGCTACGGGACCGTTCCCCGCGGTACCACCCACTCCATCGGCTGGCCCGTCACCGCGGCGATGTAGTCGTAGTCCGAGTCGTAGTGCAGCAGCGTCAGGCCCGCCCGCTCGGCGACTGCCGCGATGAGCAGGTCTGCAGGCTGGACCGCCCGGTGATGGGGTCCGGCTGGCCAGCTCTGCAATGACCTCTATCGCCCGGCCGAAATCCGCCTGATTGATGGGGACCCGGGGGTACACTTGAGCGATTTCGAACCGAGTAGCCAGCAGTTCGTTATAGCCTCGGGCGCTGAATAGGACTTCCAGTTGGACCATACCGCACGTGGCCACCTCGTGCTCCCACAGCAGGGGAGCTAAGACAGCCTCCACTGCCGGCAGGCGCATCCGGGCCAACGCACTCTTGTCGGCTAGGTATACCATTTGCGCCAAGCCTGGGCCATCACTTCAGGCTTGTCGAGGTCGAGGCCATCCATGGTCCGCAACCGGCGAATGTGGGCCTCCGTGACTCGGGCACGGATCAACTCTTCGAACGCCTTCTGCACCGTCGCCTTGAGGCCTTTGGTCCCCAAGATCTCGCGCACCTGCTCAAACAGCGCCTCGTCGTACTCCAAGGTGGTTTTTTTCATGCCATTACCCCAGGTTCACGGTTATCGCATGCTGTTCCAGCTACGGATACTTCCCGGCACGACGTTTTCGATCTTCTCCGTGACTTCGGGGGGGGGTAAGAACCGTCTCCCGTGCGGAGCCAACGGAGCAGGTCCCGCTTTGCGCGGCTTCTCAACTACTCGAGCAGCGCCTCATGGACTGTCGCCCTCAGCCCGCACGTCCCCAATTCACGTCGAACCCGTTCGAATAGCTCTCCCGTAGCCGGAGCACCTCCTGGAATGCCTGGTGCACCGTCGCTGCAAAGCTCTTCATCATATTCCAGCGTGGTCGTTTTCATGACCAACATATACCCTAAAACGCCAGTTCCCGGTATATTGCGGGCAGTCGAGCGGGCAACGCTTCGATGTCGTCCACCACCTCATAGCCGATGCCGGCGCAGATGGTCTTCAGATAGTCGTGGCCCTCCCGGTCCACGGTGAGGGCGAAGGGGACGATCCGTTTTTGCCGGGCCTCCAGCAGCGCCTTCCGGGTGTCGTGCAGGGCGTAATCCCGCTCCGTGCGGTCCCGCCCGTAATCGTGGTCCTGCGGCCGCCCATCGCTGACCAGCAGCAGCAGCTTGGTGCGAGCCTCCCAGGCCTCGAGCTTGGTGATCACATGGCGGATGGCGGCCCCCATCCGAGTCCCACGCACCGGCTCCAGGTTCCCCACCCGCGCCTTCACCGTCTCCCCGAAGGCCTCGTCCAGGTCTTTCACTACGTACACCTCGACCCCGTCCCGCCCGTACCCGGAGAATCCGTATACCCCGTAGGCATCGCCAAGCTCTTCCAGGGCCTGGACTAGCAGCACCGCGCTCTCCCGCTCCACGTCGATGATGCGGCGCCGGTTCCTGCGGGCGGCCTCTTGCTGCCGCAGCCGCTCTCGCAGCACCAGCAGGAACCGGTCCGAGTCCTGGTCCCAGTCGCCCCAATCCTCGGCCGATCGCGGCTCTTTCTTCGAATCCTCGTCGGTGGAGGCGCTCACATCCAGCAGCAGCGCCACCGCCACACTGCGCTCGATCTTGTTGCGGCGCCAGTACAGCTTCTCCGAAGGACTGAGCCGCGCCCGCCTGTCCACGGCCCAGCTCACCACGGCGTCGAGGTCATACTCCTCGCCGTCGGGGAGATGCTTGATCTTCTTGAACAGCTCCGGGCGCAGTATCTGGAACTGGCGGCGCACCGCCCGCGCCAGGCCGCCGTGCCGGCTCAACATCAGGTCGTAGTACTCCGGCGCGCCGGACTCCAGCTCCCGCTCCTTGACCAGGCACCAGTCCGGCCGGTAGGCGCCAGCCCGGAAGTCCCATTCTGGGTAGAGGTACTCGTTGGAGGCCTTGCGCGAGAGGGGGCCCTCGATCTGGGGTGGCCGGACCCTGAACGCCGGGCCTCGCGGATCGTCGTCTTCCTCGACCCCGAGGCCCGTCTCTCTTAGCAGGTTTGTGATGAACATCCCGGTGGAGGCCCCCAGCTCGCTTTCACTCAGCTCGGACAGCTCCAGCTCGCCCAGGTTTTCCAGCAACTTCTGCAGCTCGTCCATGGACACTGGCGCCGGCGGCGCCCCCGCCCCGCGCGGCCCCCGCTGCTCCCTCAGCTTCATGAGTGCCTGGACCAACTGCGGCTTGAAGTCCCCCCGGTACTCCACCGGCTCCATGGGTTCATAAAGGTCATCCTCGTCCGAATCCAGCTCGTTAAAGAGGTCGCTGATAGCGTGGCCCATGCTGGATCGCAGGTCCATCAGCTCCTCCAACATCTCCTCGTCCGTGGGCATCGGTCCGCCAGCGCCGGCCCCCTCCCCGCGTCCCCGTCGCAGGCTGGTCATCACCAGGTACACCCGCACCGTGGCCTCCGCTACGTCCTCGACGGTGGCGATGGGGTCCAGCAGGGGCGTGATACAGTCCCAGCCGGCTTTGAAGTACTCCGGCAGGCGCCCTGGGAGCACAGGCATCGCGCCTGCACCTAATGTCGCCTGCAGCAAGGCCTCCAGCAGCGCCGACCGTGGCGGCAGGCCCTCCAACGGAGGCCGATCAGCCCGTTCCTGCTCCTGGACTGACCGCAGCGCCCGCCGGATCCCCGCGTACTCGTGATGGATCCTGGCGTCGATGCGGGCATCTTCCAGCACGGTGAAGATGTCCTGGGCCAGACGACGCTGCGCGAAGAGCTGAAAGAAGCGCTCCAGGTCCGTCACGAAGTGCGGCTTGCCCAGCACCACGGGCGTGATGGCATCGAGGTTGCCCCCCTCCAACACGTTGACGGGGGTGACCAGCGCCTGCTGCTCCGCCAACGTGAAGCGAGCCGTGGGAAACAGGCTTCCTTCCCGCTCGAACTGGAATCGGAAGCTCCCGAACTCAAGGTGGCCGGCCTGGTGCAAGGCGTACACCTTGAGCCGCTCGAAGTTTTCCCGAGACGTTTCGTGGGCCTGGACCACCTCTGGCAGAAAGATCGCATTTCCCTCCGTGGTCGGCCGCTGTTCAACGGTCCAGCCAATGCCTCGATGCACCAGGTGGCTGGTGGGCTGCACCTGCAACTGCTCTCCCGTCAGCGCAGTGCAGTAGAGACGGAGCAGCTCCGCCACGGATGCCAGCTCCACGGCCGGGGAAAGCTCCCGCAACTGGGACATGGCACGCGTCGACTCGAGGCGGAAGTAGGCCCGCCCGGGCGCCTCGCCTTCGTTCAGGGCGGCAAGACCTTCGCCAACCCAAGCGTCGAGGCCATCGCCGGCGACCCGCCCCGCCAAGGCCGGACTGGAGCGAAGGAAGTCTTCGGCCGCATGGGCGGATACGTCACCGATGCGCCCCGCATAACGGAGATAGCGCGCCTGGTCCGCTGCTCCGAGCGGCCCCAGCCGGTTGCCCGCGCTGCGGAGAAACGCCACTATCGCCGCCGCATCGCTTCCCTCTTTCGCGAGGCCGGCAGCTATGGCAAGCAGGGGCGGCCGAGAGAGCTGGTCGAGCTGCCCAACGGCATGGCTGGCATGCGAAAGCCACTCCCGTACGTCGGTGGCGCTGCGCTCGGCCAAGATTGAGGCAACCCGGAGCACCCGCTGCCGTTCTGGGGAGGGCAAATCAGGCAACAGCTCGACCGCTAGGGCCAGGCACTGTCGAGCCGCGGGGTACCATGCCTCGGCAACCTGCTGCAACAGGTCGGCCAGCATACCGATCTCCGCGAGATCGAGGAACCGCAAGAGGTCTGGAGACACTTCGAAGAGCTGCGCCGCCAGGGCGCCCGACTGCCAGCCGCCGTTGAACACCCGCGCACAGGTCGCGCCCCACTGGGGCACGTCCTTCGCCCGCAGGTGGGCGAGCACCTCGGGTGTGGCCCGGAAGTAGGCTGCCGCCACCTGGGGCGATGTGGCCGCCAGGTGCTCGCCCACCCCCGCCCACTCCGGGAGGTATTGGAACGGCCAGCGTTCCACCAGGATTGCCGAGGCTTTGAAGTACTCCACCCCGGTCTGGCCCGAGATAAGCGCACCGCGCCCGAGTTTTCCTCCGTGCTCGACCCACACCCGGTACTCCTCAGATGAGAGCACCTCCTGCATGCGGGGAGCCACACGATGGTACTCGGCCAGCACCGCAGGGGAGCAGCCGGCCAGAAGCTCTGTCCTGAGCCTGTCGAAGGGTTCTTCGGGGTCTTGCACGGGCCCTACTCTATCAGGAGCTTCTTGCCGCCGCCACAATGTAGACCCCCGCGCATCCTGGTCATTGTCCTGTGCCGGTGGTTCGCCACAATCGTCGTCGAGACACGTCGCACCACCCCGGAGACTAACCAGCCCCGCTTTCGCCGGGTCGCGGCTTTTACGGCTGCAGCCAGTTGACCAGCAGGTACCGGACTTCCTACACTGACCCCTGTGGTCCTCCAAGGAACTCAGCTCACCAACGAGTTTGCGAGTGTGGAGCTCGCGGTGGACCAAGACGCCAACGGGCCGCGCCTCCTGGTCCGGAACCTTCTCACTGGCCGCCACATCTTTCTCGACCCCACGGAGCTGGCGGCCCTTACCCGGGTCCGCCACGAAGACCTTAAGCCCTTCGTCGACCCCGCGTTCGAGGATCAGGGACCGAATCAGTCCACGGACCTTAGAGCCTAGACGTTGGACCTTGGACGATGGACTCGTTGAGGAAACCATGACCACTTCCACCCGCTTATCCGTCGATTATGGGTCCCTGGTCCTGGAGGACAGGGCCCATTCTTCCATCTTTACCAGCCCCGAGATCTTCGAGGACGAACTCGAGAACATCTTCACTCGCGGCTGGGTCTATGTCGCCCACACCAGCGAGGTCCCGGAGCCCGGCGACTACGTCACCAAGTGGATGGGACGGGTCCCCGTCCTCCTGGTTCGTGACGAGGACGGGGCCGTCCGGCTCTTCGTGAACCGCTGCCGCCACCGCGGCAATATGGTCTGCCAGTACGAGCGCGGCAACTCCATGTACTTCACCTGCCCCTACCACGGCTACACCTACTCCAGCCGGGGTGACCTGGTCGGCATCCCTCGCGCCGACGCGTACGGCGACGCCTATCGGGAAGAGGTCACGGGCCTAGCCCTGGTCCCGCGCATGAGCGTCTATCGGGGCTTCGTCTTCGCCAGCCTGGCTCCCGGCGAGATGACCCTGGAAGAACACCTCGGCGAGTCCTGCATGCGAATGATCGACCTCTTCTGCGACGCCTCGCCGGCCGGGGAGATCGAGCTGCGCGCAGGGGTCCACAGACATTCCTATGGCGGCAACTGGAAGCAGATCGGGATGGACGGCTATCATGCCCAGATTGTCCACGAGTCCTTCTTTTCGGTGCGCCAGAAGCGAGCCGATGTCCCCCGCTACCAGAACCGGCAGCGCGCCGAGTACGGCGCCCGAGATCTGGGACAGGGACACGCGATGCTGGACATGCGGTTCAAAGGCGGTACCTTTGGCGCCATCCTCGCCTGCCGCGACAAGCCCTGGTTCCCGGACTATGAGACGTCCTTGGAACGGGCCCACGGCGCGGCATGGGTGGGGCAGGTCATCGGGGCCAGTGGTGACCCGCACCTCCACGTGTACCCGAACCTGGAGTTGATAGACTCCCACGTGCGGGTTATTCACCCCCTCTCGGTGGACCAAACCGTCATCTACATGTATCCGGCCTTGCTGAAAGGTGCGCCGGATGAGCTAAACGAGCTGCGGCTGCGTACCCACGAGTCCTTTTATGGCCCCGCTTCTGGCGGCAACCCCGATGATTACGAGGTCTTCGAGCGAACGCAGTTGGGGATGATGGGCGAGGTGAACCCCTGGATCATGCTCGCCCGCGGGCTAGACCGCCAACACGTCGACTACGACGACCCGTCCATCCCCGGCACCCTCCTGGCCGACGGTAGCGACGAGATCACCCAGCGAGGTCAACTGATGCGCTGGAAAGCGGACATGATGGCGCGGCGATTGGGCGCTTCGGCATAACCGGAGAGGTTGGGCCGGCCGTTGGGGGTGGGGCGGAAGGAGTGTGCGAGAGCGTACCTCTGTGGGCGGGATGGACGGGACCAGTTCAGGTCGGGACGTGCGCAGTGGAAATGGACCTACACCGTCGCGTCGAGCAATTTCTCTACCATGAGGCGCGCCTCATGGACGAGCAGCGCTACGAAGAGTGGCTCTCCCTCTGGACGGACGAGCTAACCTATTTCGTCCCTGTCAACGACGAGGAGATCGACCCCAAGCGCCATGTGACCCTCATCTACGACAACCGCCGCCGTCTGGAAGACCGCATCGAGCAGCTCAAGAGCCACGTCCACTGGTCCCAGGAGCCCCGCTCCCGCATCCGGCGCGTGGTCTCCAACGTGGAGGTATCCCCTGGAGCCGGCGGGCAGGTCGAGACCCAGTCGAACTTCTTGCTCGTGGAAGTACGCCGGGATCAGCAGATGGTCCTCGCCGGGAGGAGCTTTCATACCCTGCTGCCCGACCCCTCGGGGGCCCCGGGGCAAGCTGGCTCGTTCAAGATCTCCCAGAAAAAAGTGCTGCTGGTGAACCTCGACGCGGTGATGAGGAATATCAGGTTCTTGCTGTAGGGGGGCGCAATGTCCGTCTACAACAAGCTCGTCCGGGACCGGCTCCCGGAGATCATCGCCCGTCACGGGGTCGGGTACGAGACCCGCGTCCTGTCCCCCAACGAGTACCTGCCCGCACTCCACGAAAAGCTGCGCGAGGAGACCGAGGAGTACCTGAAGAGCCGGGGATCGAAGAGCTGGCCGACATCCTCGAGGTCGTTTACGCCATTGCGGTCGAACGAGGAGTCGTCCGGGAATCCCTGGAGGCCGTGCGAGCCGCCAAGCTGGAAAAGCGGGGCGGCTTTGCAGATCGCTTGCTGCTCATCAGCACGTCCGATTAGCGGCTCGACCGTAGAACCGAGTGCGGATACCCGGCGCTGAGCGCGCGGTCATAGCCCCGGAGGAGCTCAGGGACTACCTATTGGACGAGAGTCACGACGTGGGACAACCCAAGGCCAGGTTCTTCGCCCGGCTGGGATATGATAGGGAAAACTGGCAGCAACTCGGGGCCGATCTCCGGAACCAGCATCTCATCCTGGATAGCGCCAGGGAAGTCCCGTCCACATGGGGCAGGAGGTTTATTCTAGAGGCGCTGCTCACAGGGCCAGTCTCGGGCGGCCTTGTACGCTCCGTTTGGGAGATCGGTCACGGCCAGGAGGTTCCCAGACTCATCACAGCCTATCCGATAGGACACGATGATATTGAAACTGCTTGACTGCGTCGTGCTCAAGTGCGATTTGCCCGAGCACCGCCTGAGGAAGGGTGATGTCGGGGTAGTTGTGGAAGTGTATACGCCCCACGACTTTGAGGTGGAGTTCATTGAAGACTCCGGGTATACCCGCGCCCTGCTCACTCTCAGCACCAGCGAGGTGCGTAAAGCGAGGGCCTCGGAGTTGATTCACCCGCAGCGGGCAGGACGGGTCCCGTAGCCGGCGCAGCCATGCCCGATAACCCCCGCATCGGCATAACCATGGGCGACCCCGCCGGGATCGGGCCGGAGTGCATCGCCAAGTCCCTCGCTTCGGGGGAGGTATATCCCATCTGCTCGCCGGTGGTCATCGGCAACGCCGGCGTGATGAGTCAGGCCGTGGCGCTGGTGGGCAGCCCCCAGGTCGTACGCCGGGTCGAGTCCGTCGAGGGCGCCGGCGAAGACCCCATGACGGTCGACGTCCTCGACCCAGGCAATCTGGACGCGCAGGACGTCGTCATCGCCCGGGCCTCCGCCGCCTGCGGCAAGGCCACCTGGGAATGGCGCCAGCTCGCCAATGACCTCTTGAAGGAGGGCCGGATCCAGGCCACCGTTTCGGCCCCCGTCAATACCGAGGCCTTGAAGCTGGCCGGAGTACGGTCCGGCCTCTCCAGCACCTCCCCCCACGTCCTGAACTTCAACGGGTCCCTCCGTATTATCCGCTTCACCGACCATACGTTGCTGCGGGACGTCCCCGCGCTGGTGAAGAAGGATGCCCTGCTGGGGGTGCTCCGGATGGTCCACGCCGCGTTCACCCGCTGGGGCTTTCCCGACCTCCGCATTGCGGTGTCCGGCCTCAACCCCCACGCCATGGGCCCCGAGGAAGACGAGGAGATCCGTCCGGCAGTGGAGGCGGCGCGAGCCAGGGGGATGAACGTGGTCGGGCCGCTCTCCCCGGACACGGTCTTCCGGGCCTGCGCCGACGGAGAGTACGACCTCGTGCTGGCCATGACCCACGATCAGACGAACATCGCCCAGAAGACCCGGAAGCTGGAGGGCACCGTGTCCATCGGCGACCCCAGCGATCCTCTGATCCGTATGAGCGTCAGCCACGGGACCGCCTACGACATCGCGGGCAAGGGCATCGCCAGCCATGAGAGTATCCTGGAGGCCATCAAGACCGCCGCCTGTTTCGCCGCAGGACGGGGCTTCCCGCGGTGAGAGGAGTAGGCCTCGCAGGCGCCGTCAGAAGATCGGTTCGGGAAACAGTCCATAGCCTGTCTGTCGTGATGTAGACCAGGTGACCGGCCCCATCGTCCGGGAAAGGAGCAGTGCTGTGGCCGAGTCAGCTTCCGAACAAGAGCCCCTCTCCCCTATAGCCTTCGCCCCCACCGTCACCATCCTGTTTAGCGATATCCGGGGGTTCACCGAGTACACCGATGAGTACGGCGACGAGGCCGCCTACCGGATGCTGCAGCACCACAACTCCCTCATCGAGGAGCAGATCGCCCTGTACGGCGGGCACATCGTCAAGCGGCTGGGCGATAGCTTCATGGTCTCTTTCGAGTCGGCGCGGACCTCGGTTGCCTGTGCCGTGGGAATCCAGCGGGCCCTGGAGCAATACAACCATGGCCAGCGGGGCCTGAGGATTGAGGTCGGCGTCGGCATCAATACCGGCGAACCCGTCCGGGACGCTGAAGACTTCTTCGGCAGCTCCGTAAATCTTGCATCCCGCTTCGCGATTTCAAGTGGTTCGCACAGCAGCCGTAAAGTCGAAGCCTCCCCGGTAAGCTTTCCCGCATAGCGAAGTGCGCCGCGTCTCCCTGGCATGGATGCTCCTTTACGGTGCCGCTCGCGTTGGCATCGGCATCCACGACCTGTTCTTTAACGCCGTCGCGGGCTTCTACCTCGCCAGCTTCGGGCTCTCCAACGCCGTCATCGGTTTCCTCGCCAATGAACGGTCCTTCATTGGCAGCTTTCTCCAACCCGTGACCGGCGCCCTGAGCGACCGTGCCCGTACCCCCTGGGGCCGCCGAAAGCCCTTCATGATCCTGCTGCTTCCCGTGGCCGCTGGCTTCCTCATCCTCATGAGCCGCCCCGCCACGCCGTTGGTCGTAGCAGTCTTCGTTCTCGGTCCTGTGCTCCTCGGCATGGCGGTCATCGCCTATGAAGTGCTCCTTCCGGACACGGTGGTGGAGGCACAGCGCGGGCTAGTCAACGGCGTCAATCGTGCCCTCGGCTTCCTCGGTGGCATCGCCTTTCTGGTGCTGGCCGCCCAGGTGTGGGAGGAGTTTCCCTGGTCAGTGTTCCTCTCCGTCGCGGCAGCCCTGACCCTCGGCCTGTTGGTGACCCTTCTCGGCGTGGCTGAGCCCGGGGCGCCAGAGCAACAGGAATTCGCTCCCCTGAAATGGCGCCCATCCCAGTACCTGCGCAGCGTCATGCAGTACCGGGACGCCTCCGTGTACATTGGGGCCCAGTTCTGCTACTGGCTGGGTATCGGTGGCATCACGCCCTTTATTACTCGTTTTGGCCATGAGGAGCTGGGCATCCCCCAGAACGAGACGTTCATCCTGCTGCTTGCCGTCATGGTCAGCACCCTCGTCGCCGCCATCCCGGCCGGTTGGCTGGGCGACTATCTCGGGAAGAAATTGGTCATGTCCTGGGGCCTCGCCTGTTTTGCCGTCTTCGTCCTGTCTCTTATACACATCTGACGCTGCCGACGATCTTACGCGTGTAG
>CAZPYZ010000023.1:0-16680 GCA_964590215.1 uncultured Dehalococcoidia bacterium
TGTGGGCGCCGGGACGGGCGCGACGGTGGGGAAGGCCCTGGGGGCCACCGCCGCAGTGAAGGGGGGTATCGGCTCTGCAAGCCTCAGCCTGCCCGATGGGACCGTGGTCGGGGCGCTGATGGCGGTGAACGCCGTGGGCGACGTGGTGGACCCCGAGACCGGCAAGACTGTGGCGGGGCCGCGCCGTGAGGAGGGCGGGTTCTACCGGACCATCGAACTGTACTTGGAGGGCAAGGCTGGTCTGGACAGCCCCCGGGAGGCGACGACCATCGGCGTGGTCGCAACGAATGCCGTCCTGACCAAGGAGCAGGCGAACAAACTGGCCGCCCTGGCAGACGATGGCGTCGCGATGGCGGTGCGTCCGGCCCACGCCCTCGAGGATGGCGACGTCCTTTTCGCGCTGGCAACGGGGGCGCACGAGTCCCGCTCCTCTCTTACCGCGCTGGGCGCGGTGGCGGCGGAGGTTGTCGCCCGCGCGATCGTTCGGGGGATCCTGAGGGCCAAAGGCCTCGGCGGCGTGCCTGCAGTGAGGGAGCTATGAAGGTCCGCGTCGCCTTCATCGGCATGGGCAACGTCGGGACCTCCCTGGCGTCGGCGCTGTCCCGGGTCGGGTACGCACTCGCCCCAGTCGAGGATGCGCACCTGGTGTTCATCACCACGCCGGATGACGTCATCGCCCAGGTCGCGGGCACCATCGCCTGGCGCCCGGACCAGGTCGCGGTCCACTGCAGCGGGGCTCACGGCACGGAGCTGCTCGCGTCCGCGCCCCAGGCCGGCGTGTTTCATCCGATACAGACTTTCCCCGATCGGAACGGGGCTGGGAGGTTCGCGGGGGCCTATGCCGGGCTGCAGGGCGACGAGGGTGCCCTCCGTCTGCTTGAGGGGATCGCGCGTCGGCTGGGTATGCACCCCGTTCGCGTGCCCTTAGGCAAGACACCGCTCTATCACGTGGCCTGCGTCCTGGTGTCCAACTACGTGGTGACCCTGGCCTATGAGGCAGCAGTCCTGTGGGAGCGGATAGGCTTCGACCGCACTAAGGCCGTTAGCGCCCTAGCGCCTTTGATGCACGCCACGGTCGAGAACCTCCAGAAGGTAGGCCCGGTGGATGCGCTGACTGGACCGATAGCACGGGGAGACACCGAAACGTTGCAGCGGCACGTGAAAGCCCTGCAGCAGGAGGCCCCGGAGCTGCTTCCCCTTTATCAGACTCTAGCGTCCCTCACAGAACCCATAGCCGAAGCGAAACGGAGGCGGTGATGCGAACGACCATAACGCAACTGAGGAGGATGAAGGAGCGGGGCGAGCGCATTGCCATGATCACCGCTTACGACTACCCCACTGCTCGGTACCTGGACGAGGTCGGGGTGCCCGTGATCCTGGTGGGAGACAGCCTGGGCATGGTAGTGCTGGGGTACGACTCGACGCTGCCGGTGACCATGGAGGTGATGCTGCACCACGTGAAGGCCGTGGTCAGGGGGACCAAGAAGGCGATGGTCATCGCGGACATGCCCTTTATGACCTATCAGGCGGAGCCCGCAGACGCCCTTCGCAACGCGGCCCGCTTCCTCCAGGAAGCGGGGGCCCAGGCGGTGAAGCTGGAAGGCGGCATGTCCATGGCACCGACAGTGCGTCGCGTGGTCGAGGCCGGCATCCCCGTGCAGGGGCACATCGGCCTGACCCCCCAGTCGGTCCACCAGCTTGGGGGTTACCGGGTGCAAGGGCGGGACGCCGCGGCCGCGTCGAAGCTCTTGCAGGACGCCCAGGCGCTGGAGGAAGCTGGCGCATTCAGCATGGTCCTGGAGGGGGTGCCGTCCGAGCTATCCAGGCTCATCAGCGAGCGGGTAAGCATCCCGACCATCGGGATCTGGGCGGGTCCCTACTGCGACGGGCAGGTGCAGGTCTTCCACGACATGATGGGGGTCTACCCGGACTTCGTGCCGAAGCATGCGAAGCAGTACGCCCGCATCGGTGATACCATCAAGGAGGCGGCCCGGCGCTACATGGAAGAGGTGCGCGAGGGCACCTTCCCGACCGAAAAAGAGAGCTACCCCATGGACGAAGGCGCTCTCGCCGAGGTCAAGAGCCGTTTCCCCTGACGTGGCAGATCCTCTTGAAGCAAGCGTCCAACGGGCCCAAGAGCTGATCCTGGCCAAGTTCCCGGACACGAGGTTCAAGCTGGAGTCAGGCGGACACGAGGGGATCTACCACCTCTCTGTCTATACTCCCGAGGGGACGATGCAGCTTCCCCTGGAGGTGACGGAGTTCCTGAACCAGGTATGGCGTGAGCACAAACTGACCTTGATCACCACGGTTTACTCCATGGCCCACTACGACGCCGGACCTCCGCCGATAGAGGGGCCGCCCACCTGGTAGTGGGTCAGGTGTGATGGCCGTAGTCACCCCACCCCGGGTCGGTGGGCCCGCCCATCCACCCTCGGATGCGCCGCGGCGTTCCTTCCGGACCCCACCGGGCGTTCCGGCCGAGCTCCCAAGTCCCTGCCACGGGGGGTTGCCAAAAGCTACACTCACGACAAACGACCCATTAGTGTCGTGTTCCTGAAGTTCGTCCGGCAGGGCCCCACCCCCGGGTTGGTGGGCCCGCCCCCCCGCCCCTTCGAGGGCCTCAGGGTGGCGCCAGGTTGCATCGCGGCTGTGCAACCCCACCCGCGTGGCCGAGTTCCGATGCGAACTTCGGAGACAGGATTCTAGCCATGGCTCAGATTGCCCCCTTCCGAGGCCTGCGGTACGCGGCGGACGCGGGCCCTTTGGGAGACCTGCTGGCCCCTCCCTTCGACGTTATTTCCCTTGAGGAGCAGCAGGCCCTTCACGGCCGCAGCCCTCATAACGTGGTCCGCCTGGAATTGGGGCAGACCCTGCCCGGCGACAGCGGGACCGTCAACCGTTACACCCGCGCGGCCGCCCTGCTGCGCGAGTGGCGAGAGCGGGGCGTCTTGCGGCAAGAAGGCAAGCCGGCGATGTACCTGTGCCGCCACGAGTTCCACTACGACGGACGTTCCTACACCCGGTGGGAACTGCTGGCGCGGCTCAAGCTGGAGCCCTGGGAGAATAGAGTCGTGCTCCCGCATGAGCACACCTTGCCGGAAGCGAAAACGGACAGGCTGCACCTGCTACGGGCCACCCGGACCAACGTGAGTCCGGTGTATTGCCTTTACCGGGACGAAGGCCGTGAAATGGAGGGTCTCCTGAAGCAGAGCTCAGTTGCCCCGCCTGAGTTTGAGGTGCCCGCCTGGAGGGAGGAGGGCTTCGCCCTGTGGCCCCTCACCGATCCTGCCGTCATTGCCACAGTCCAGAAGCGCCTGGAGGGAGAGCGAATTTACATCGCTGATGGACACCATCGCTACGAGACGGCCCTGAACTACCAGCGGGAGACGGGCGCCGGCCACATAATGGTCGCCCTGACCAGCCTGAGCGACCCCGGCCTGCTGGTATTGCCGCTCCACCGCCTGGTCCGGGACGTCCCAACGCCTCAGCTGGCCGCTTTGCGGGAGGCTATCCGCCAGGAATGGGCAACCAGCCTTATCCCCGCGGCCGAGCTGGACCGGCTCATCGCGACTCCGGCCCCCCACCGGTTCATCGTGTACGGGTTGGAGCCTGGAAAGCTGGTGGTCATGACTCCTCGGGATGTGGCGGCTCTCCGGGCCAGAATGCCCGGAGGTGTGGCAGAGCCCTTGCGACGCCTGGACCTCTCTCTGCTTCATACTGCCGTCATCCACGGCTACCTGGGCATCGGCCGGAAGCCGGAAGACATAGAGGAGGCCCTGGGCTTCAGCCATCAAACCGATGAGGCGGCCCGCCAAGTTGACCAGGGAGCGTATCGGTTAGCGATCTTCGTGAATCCGACCCGGGCCGAGGAGATGATCGCGGTGGCGGACGCGGGGGAGAAGATGCCGCAGAAGTCCACCTTCTTCTATCCGAAGGTCGTGACCGGTTTGGTGATGAATCCTCTGGAGGACTAGGAGTGCTGAGCTGCTATTTTGAGGGAGCGGAGGATCGGGGAGTGGAGGCGGACCAAGAGCGCAAAGCGCCTTGCAATCTCCGCGACGAATAGACTGCGAAAACCGATGGCTGAGGAGATTTTTCGGGCACCTCGCCTGATTCCCGAATAGCCCTGGGAACTTCTGTGATGCGTGGCATCTGTCAAGGCGAGCCCACCCTTGCGGCCTCTCCCAGTCCAACCACGATCGGGGGGCGTGGCGATCCTTCGGCAGGCTCAGGACGGCGTCTGGGGGGGGCGAGGATCCATAGCGGTGCGGTGCCCCCCTTGGCCCCAGATTGCCACGCCGACGGGATCCTCGGTGGCGCGAGCTTGGTTCGGTACGCCGACTCGCAACGACAGGCCGGTGTCTGGCACCCCAGCCGAATGAAAATCCAGCGCGCGTTGCCCTCACCCTAACCCTCTCCCACTGGGAGAGGGGATTATCAAGTCAATGACAAGAAGTCTCAAGCTCTTAGCGATGACAGACCTCGCGTTGGAGCAAGGACCGGAGGCTCAGTGAGTTCCCCTAATGACCGATGGCCCCTTGCCCTCCTCATCCCTATCCTCTTCGTTTCTCTTGCGCTCCGCCTCTACGGGATCGACTGGGACCAGGGGCATTTCTTTCACCCCGACGAACGGTTCATCCTTCAGTTCAAAGTGCCGGAGATCGCTCCGCTCTGGCCTGTGGACTTCGGCCTTCTCCTGGACGCGGGCCGGAGCCCCTGGAACCCTCACTGGTTCGCCTACGGCAGCTTCCCCCTCTACCTTCTGAAGGGGGTTCAGCAGCTCGCCGGGCTGTTCAGCCCAACTGCTCCGCCTGATGTCCTCCGGTTTCTGGGGCGGGGGATCTCCGCCCTCGCCGACACGGGGTCAGTGCTGCTGGTGTACCTGCTGGGGTCCCGGCTCTACGGACGGAAGACCGGCCTCCTTGCGGCCGCGTTCCTGGCCGTGGCGGTTATCCACGTTCAGCTCGGCCATTTCGCGGCTTTCGACGTCCAGCTCACCTTCTGGGTGATCCTGGCTCTGTATGGAGCGGCCCGGGTGGCGGAGCAGGGAAAGCTGCGCTGGGCGACGCTGGCCGGCCTGGCCCTTGGACTTGGGCTGGCCACCAAGGTGAGTGTGCTGCCACTGGCTGTTCCAGTCCTGGTAGCTTACGCCCTCTACGCGGGATCGGACTCCCGCCGCTGGGCCCGATCCCTCCTAGGGTTGGCCCTCGTCGCA
The DNA here is from genome assembly GCA_964590215.1 of uncultured Dehalococcoidia bacterium. GTDB lineage: Bacteria > Chloroflexota > Dehalococcoidia > SHYD01 > SHYD01 > CAZPYZ01. The sequence goes on from CAZPYZ010000023.1 coordinate 5,219, forward strand.
GTCGTCGCGTCCTGCGCCTTCGTCGTTGCGCAACCTTACGCGCTGCTGGCCTTCCCCGAGTTTTTGAAGGACACCCGAGAGCAGACCGAGATGGCCCTCAGGGTCCGGGACTTTCCGTACACCCGGCAATACGAGGGAACACCACCCTACCTCTACCAGGTGGAGCAGCTGGCTAAGTGGGGCTTGGGCTGGCCCTTAGGTTTGGTGAGCTGGCTGGGTCTGGCGGCTTCGGCCTGGTGGGCTCTGCACCGTGGCAACCGCGGCGACCTGCTGCTTCTCTCCTGGGTCATACCCTATTTCGCGCTGACGGGGGGATTTCCCGTGAAGTTCATGAGGTACCTGTTGCCCATCACGCCGTTCCTGGTGCTCATGGGCGCCAGGCTACTGGTGGCCTGGCAGGATCGTGCATCGTTGGGCCAGGCCGCGCGGCAGTTCTCCTCGTGCACGCAGGAGGGGGCGCCTGCTCCCCATGTTCGCGGCAAAGGCAAAATCCTCCTGTTGTGGTTGCCCGCCGGTGCGGTGCTGCTCGCAACCGCGTGGTACGCCATCGCGTTTACCGATATCTACCGTCACCCGCACCCCGCAGTGGAGATGTCCGGCTGGATCAACCACCACGTGCCACCGGGCGCCTTGATCCTGAAGGAGCACTGGGAGGAAGGGGTGCCTGGGCTGCAGGCCTACCGGTCGGGGGAGCTACAGCTCTATGAGCCCGACACCCCGGCCAAGCTGGAGCAACTTTCCCGTCAGTTGGCGCAGGCTGACTACGTGCTGTTCTTCAGTAACCGGCTGTACGGCACCATTCCCCGCCTCCCCGAACGCTATCCGATGTCTACCGAGTACTACCGGCTGCTGTTCTCTGGGGGGCTGGGCTACGAGCTGGTCCATGTCACCCAGTCCTACCCCAGCTTCCTGGGGGTCAGCTGGCGTGACGACACCTTCTCAGGGCCGGGATTGGCGGCGCCGCGGATCGATGCAGAAGGCCTCAGGCAACGTGATCCCTGGTTGGAGCTGTCCCTCGGCTACGCCGATGAGAGCTTCACCGTGTATGACCACCCGATGGTGATGCTGTTTCGGCGAGCGCGAGCCTTGAGTGTGGGTGAGGTTGCGGGACGGCTGCGGCCTGCTCTGGAAGCCGCCACAGGGGGCCGGGCCCCGGGCGGGCTCATTTTACCGCCCGAGGTTCTCGCGGAGCAGCGTGGCGGCGGTACCTGGGCGGAGCTGTTTCAGCCGGGGTCCCTGGGTGACCGGGCGCCCGTCCTGGCCTGGCTTATCGCCATCCAGGCGGCAGGCCTGCTGGCTTTTCCCTTGGCGCACCGCATATTCTCCCGTTTCCCGGACCGGGGCTATTTGCTGGCCAAACCCCTGGGCCTCCTGCTGGTCGCCTACCTGGTCTGGCTCGCGGCAAGCCTGCGGATCGCGCCCTTCAGCTTCCCGACGATCCTGGGAGCCTTGGCCGCGGTTGGCGCTCTCGGAGGGTTCCTCCTCTGGCGCGATCTCCCCACCATTGTGGCCACGGTGAGGGCCCGTTGGCACTATTTGCTTGCCCTTGAGGGCATATTCCTGGCTGCGTTCTTCCTGTTCCTGGTGGTGCGCTTGCTGAACCCAGACTTGTGGCACCCAGCTCGGGGCGGCGAGAAGCCCATGGATTTCGCCTACCTCAACGCCATCGTCAAGAGCACCTACCTGCCTCCCTACGATCCCTGGTTCAGCGGGGGATACATCAACTACTACTACTTCGGGCAGTTCATGATCGCGTTGCTGATCAAGCTCACCGGCGTGGTTCCCGTGGTGGCGTACAACCTGGCGGTGCCGGCCCTGTTTGCCCTGCTCGTCGGGAATGCTTTCAGTGTCGGGGCCGCGCTTGTTGCCGCGGCTGGGAGCGCAGGCACCCTGCCTGCCCAGTCTTCGAGGCTCACAGACCTCAGGCTCGCTGGACCCTCCAAAAGCACTGCGGCTGACCCAACGCCTCCCCCCGTCTCACGTTGGCTCTTTCTAGGGGGTGGAGCAACCGCCCTGGGAGTCGCCGTGCTTGGAAACCTCGATGGGGGGATGCAGCTTCTCGAGGGGCTGCAGAAGGCGGGCGGGATGGGCGTTCGCAGCACGATACCGGGGGTGGCAGGTCTAGTGGAAGTGGCGGCGGGAGTGCTGCGGGGGCCCCTCAACGGGGGCCCGGTTCCCCCCTTCGACTACTGGCGCAGCCGAGCGATGGGAAGCATCGATCCGACCTTCATCGACCCCGCACTGAGGGCCCCCAGCATCAGTATCACCGAGTTTCCCTTCTTCACCTTCCTCTTCGCGGACCTCCACGCCCACCTCATCGCACTGCCCTTGACCGTCCTGGCGCTGGGCTTTGCCGTCCAGGCTAGCCTGAGTCTGCCAAGGAGCCTTTTGGGTAGACTGGCCTTTCTTGCCGTATTCGGCCTCGTTTTGGGGGCACTCCGGTGGACCAATAGCTGGGACTTTCCCACGTACCTCGCCATCGCCGCCGCGGCCATCTTCATCGGCGAGGTGAAGTCCGGATCGTCCACAAGCCCTCGCGGCTGGTGGAGCGCGAGTACTCTTGCGAGCGTCGTTGGCGGTGTGGCGACCGTGTTCTTCTTCAGCATCCTCTTCTTTCGCCCCTTCCAAGAGACCTATCAGCTGTTCTTCAGCGGGGGTGTCGCACCCAGTCCGGAGATGACGCCGCCCGGTGTCTATCTGCGCATCCACGGTCTGTTTCTGTTCCTCCTTGTGAGCTTTGTCCTATACGAGTTGATAGCCCGGTTCGGGAACCTTGCGCTGTTTCGAGTCCTGGGGTTGCTGTGGAGGCAGCGCTACCGACCAGTGCGCGCCTGGCGGCTCTACCGTGGCCTGGCCAGACGCCCCGACACGGCCAGCAGCGTGGCCCTGCTAGCGCTGGGGGTTTACCTGCTGCTGCTTGCTATGTTGGCGGCCGCGGGCGCCGCCACCGCGGGACTTTTGTCCCTATTCCTGATCCTGGTTGCGGTCCTGGGCATAGCCGAGCTGCGCAGTCCAAGCGAGCGAGGGCCGGCGTACCTCCTCGTCCTCGGGCTGACGGGTGCGGCAGCGGGGCTGGGGCTGCTGGTGGACCTGGTGAAGTTCGACATCCCCGGCGAAGTGCAGCGGATGAACAACGTCTTCAAGCTCTACCTCCAGGCGTGGGTGCTGTATGCCGTCAGCGCCGCCTTCGCATTGTGGTGGGTGTGTCGCGGCCCGCATGCGCGGGTGCCTGCGCCCCATGGCAACGGGGCGGTCCGGGCTCGAAGGGGGACGTCCACGCTTCGTTGGGTCTGGCTTCCTGCTCTCGCCGTCCTGGTGGGCCTCACTTTGGTCTATCCTGCTATGGCCACGCCGGCACGGGTGACGGACCGTTTCCAGCCGATGCCGCCGAGCTTGGATGGAATGGCCTACATGGCCTCGGCCGTTCACCGAGAGCAAGAGCAGCCCATCCAGTTGAAGTGGGACCGGGAGGCCATCCTGTGGTTACAGCAGAACGTCGAGGGATCACCCGTGATGTTGGAGGCCTCGACCCCCATCTACCGATGGGGTTCCCGAGTTTCTATCTACACGGGCTTACCGACGGTCCTGGGTTGGGACTGGCATCAGAGCCAGCAGCGCTGGGGCCATCGCCCTGAGGTCGAGCAGCGAAAACGAGACGTGGCTGCTATCTATACGGATCCCGAGGTAGTCCGGGCGCTGGAGCTGCTCAAGAAGTACGACGTGAGCTACGTGTACATCGGGCAACTGGAGCGGGTATTCTATCCCGAAGCAGGCCTCCGCAAGTTCGAGGCGATGGCGGGGTCGGGGCAGCTTCGGCAGGTCTACCAAAACCAGGAAGTGCGGATCTATCAGGTGGTCGTATAGGTCTAGCGAGGTGAACCTGAAAGCCCTGCGAGGGCAGTACGTGGTGCGTAGTGAATGCCCCCGCCTACTCACCACGCACCACTCACAACGTGAACGCAACTTGCGTTAGCTCGCCCGCCAGCTTCCAGGGACGGGGTTCCTCGTCCCCGATGGCCCGGAAGCCCGGCGGCGACGGAGGTCTGCTATGGATACCCAACCTCACTTCGCTCAGGTGAACGGAATTCGGGTCGCGTACGACCGGGCGGGGAGCGGCTTTCCTATGCTGATGCTCCACGGGTTCCCGCGCAACCGGAAAGTGTGGGGCAAGATCACCCCGGCGTTGGGCCAGCGCTTCACCGTCGTCGCGCCGGACCGGCGCGGCTACGGAGATTCGGACCGCCCATCAGACCAGGCAAACTACGACAACGCGACCATGGTCCAAGACGTCTTGGCGCTGGCGAAGCACCTGGGCTTTGAGCGCTTCGTGGCGGTGGGTCACGACAAGGGAGCGCCCGTCGCCCAAAGGCTGGCGATGGACTACCCGGATACCGTCCGGGCCGCGGTGATCCTGGATTCCGCGCCCGCGGGAGCGCGGTCCCAAGCACCTCGGGACAGCACAGGCCGGTCCTGGTACCTGGACTTCTTCCGGCAGCGGGGTGTGGCGGAGCAGCTCATCGGCCAGAACCCCCGGCTCTTCTTCTCCTTGTTCCTCGACAGGAATCCCCATTTGAGCCGGGAGGATCATGAGTACTACCTGGAAACCTTTTGCCGCCCGGGGTCCTACGAGGCGGTTCTGGCGGACTACCGGGTCAGCCTGGAAGGCGACCGAGCGGTGTGGGAAGAGGAGGCGAAATCAGGCAGGAAGATTCAGGTGCCCGTCTGCGTGCTGTGGGGAGCGCGAGGTCCCTCGGCCGGTGCCCCGGTCTTGAAGTTATGGCAGGAGGCCGCGGTTGACGTGCGGGGCGAGGCGATCCCCGACGCCGCCCATTACGTCCAAGAGGAGCAGCCGGACCTCGTGGCCCGGCATATCCTCCGCTTCGCCGATGAGCTGAAGCTCTAATGAGATGACGCATCTCAGAGGCTGCGGGGCCTGGTGACCGCTTAGGCGCCAACAGCCGTCTGCAGACTGCTGCAGGCCTGCGGCGGAGGCGCAGCCTTGGTGTACCATGGAGCGGTCGTGAAGTTCGGCTACTTTACCCTGACCGACAACCCGCCGGCTTACGGCGAGCGTCGTCGCGACCCCAACCGGTTCTTTCACGAGGTTCTGGAGGAGGCGGTCCACGCCGAAGATATCGGGCTGAACTCCGTTTGGCTACCAGAACACCACTTCGGGCTCTTCGGTATCCTGGGCGCCACATCAACCGCGCTTGGCTACCTGGCCGCCCGTACCAGGAAGGTCCTGTTGGCCCCGGCGACGGTGGTCCTGCCTTGCTCGCACCCGGTGCAAGTGGCCGAGCAGTTCTGCACTCTGGACCAGCTCAGTGGCGGACGGGCGATCTTCTCCGCCGGACGGGGCTACGACCGCCGGGAGTACGACGCCTTCGGCGTCCCCTTCGAGGAGAGCAGGGAACGGTTCGATGAAGGGATGTTGCTAGTCCGCAAGGCGATGGCGGAAGAGCAGTTCACCTTCCAGGGAAAGTTCCACCAGGTGCCGGACCCGATCACGGTGCTGCCCCGTCCGGTCCAGAGACCCCACCCGCCCATCTACGTAGCCGCGTTCAGCCGGCCCACGGTGGAGATGGCTGCCCGTAACGGGTTCAACGTCATCTTCGCCCCCTTCGCCGCGTCCATGATGTTCGGCGGCCTGGGTGAAGCCGCCTCGGAGTTCAAGAGGATCGCCAGGGAGGCTGGCCATCCAGACAGCCAGGTCATGTGCTCCTACTTCTTCGGCATGGCGGATGACCCCGAAGCGGAGCGGCGCTTCAAAGAGCGGGTCCTCTTCTACCTCCAGTCCGTTACTCCTGCCTTCCCTGGCGATCCGGCTACGGCGCCTGCCCACATCGCCTACTTCGCGGAGATCGTCCGGCGCCTGCTGTCCATGAACCCCGAGGACCTTGGGGAGCGCAGCGTGGTGACGGGGGACGCCGAGCGGTGCATCGCCCACCTCAAACGGGTGCAGGAGGCGGGCATCTCCGAGGTGATCCTCTATTTCAACGTCGGCCTCTACCCCCACGTGCACACCATGCGAATGATGGATCGCTTTGCGAAGGAGGTCATGCCGGCCTTCGCACCGTCATCTCATGATTAACTGGGCCACACTTCGAAACCATCAAAGAGCAATGTGAGGGAAGGATGAGCACAATAGTGAAGACCCGCATCATCGACGGCGACGGGCACGTTATCGAGGACGCGACCCTGGGGCAATTTCTGCCGCCGCCATACAAAGGGCGGGGGTCTCTGGGCGGCGGCGCGGCGCGTCTTTTCCCGGCGCTGGACCACCTTCACAACGAGCCGGTGAAGCTTCTGCCCGGCGCGTTCAATCCCGCGGGGCCCAAAGAGTGGGCACACTTCCTGGAGGACGTAGGCATCGATTCCACGATCCTCTACACTACCCAGGGTCTCGCGGTGGGCAATGTCACCAGCCGTGACTGGGCGGTGGCCCTGTGCCGGGCCTACAACGACTGGCTTTCGGAGACCTACCTGAAGGTCAGCCCGCGCTTCAGGGGCATGGCTCTGGTCCCCATGCAGGACGTCGAAGAGGCCGTCAAGGAGCTACGGCGGGCCGTAAACGAACTGGGGATGCTGGGCGCGATGCTGCCGAGCAATGGCCTCAAGGGGAACCTGGGCGCCAAAGAGTACTGGCCGGTCTATGCCGAAGCGGACCGGCTGGGCTGTGCCATCGCCGTCCATGGAGGGGCCCATTTCCGTATGGGTCTGGACCACCTGGATGTTTACCCCCCGGTCCACGCCCTGGGTCATCCCTTCGGCTTGATGATCTCCTGCGCCGGGATTATCTTCAACGGGGTCTTGGATAAGTTCCCCAACCTGCGTGTCGCCTTCCTGGAGGGCGGTGTCGGGTGGCTGCTGCTGGTCCTGGAGCGCTTCGACCGCTCCTATGAGACCCACATTCCCTACAACCCTCGAGACGAGCTGCTGAAGCTAGGCGAGCACGAGAGGGTCAGCGATTACATCAGGAAGCTTATCGACCAGGGGCGCTTCTTCGTCGGCTGTGAGGGAGAGGAGCCGTCTATCGCCCACGCGGTGGAGCTGGCCGGCAACGGCGCCTTCATGTTCTCCTCGGACTATCCCCACGAGGTCAACAACGACATGTGCAGACACGAGATTGGGGAGATCCGGGAGCACGCCCAACTAAGTGAGGCGGACAAAGAGGCGATTCTTTGTCGCAATGCCGAGCGATTCTACGGCCTGCATACGTGATGCGGGATGCGTGATGCGTGATCGTGACCCCTCCGTTGACGCATCACGCATTTGCACCTAACACGTTACGAGAGAGATAAGGAGCAGGATCATGCCCACCATCGATGCCGACGCCCATGTGGTTGAAACGGAACACACCTGGGACTTTATCCCAGCCGAGGGCCAGAAGTACCGGCCGGTGCTGGTCTCGCCCCAAGGCGAATCCGGCAGGCAATTCTGGATGGTTGACGGCAAGATCCGCGGCCTGGCCCGGCAGGTGATCAACGCCCAGCAGTTCGCCGAGATCTCCCGGCAGGCCGGCCGCAACATGGCCACGGCCCAGGAAGCCCGGGAGATGGAGAACGTGGAGGCGAGGATCCAGCACATGGACGAGTTGGGGATCGACGTCCAGGTTTTGTACCCGAGCATCTTCATCGCGCCGGTGGCGGAGAAGCCGGCCTGGGACGTCGCCATCTGCCAGGGCTTCAACCGCTGGATGGCGCACCTGTGGGAACAGGCGCCTGACCGGCTGCGCTGGGTCTGCGCTCCGCCGCTCCTCGACCGTGAAGCCGCCATCGAGGAGCTGCGGTTCTCCAAGGAGCACGGGGCCTGTGCGGTTTTCATGCGGGGCGTGGAGAAAGACCGCCTGCTACACGACGAGTACCACTATCCGATCTTTGCGGAGGCCGAGCGCCTCGACCTGGCCATCGGCGTCCACATCGCGTACGGCACGCCCTGGCTTGGCGACCTGCTGGACACGAGCTTCGGCGGCTTCTGGCGCTTCCGCCTCGCCACCGTCGGTGCGTTCCACTCAGTCATCGGCTCGAGGCTGCCGGAGCAGTTCCCCCGCCTGCGGATGGGCTTTGTCGAAGCGGCGGCGTCCTGGGTTCCCTACGTGATCAAGGACCTCGACCGGCGGATGCGCGGCGGTCTCCCCGAGAACGTGCTCAGGGAGTACCGCCTGTACGTGTCCTGCCAGACCGACGACGACATCGATTATGTGATGCGGTACACGGGGGAGGACAACCTCGTCATCGGCACCGATTACGGCCACAGCGACCAGTCCACGGAGGTGGAGGCCCTGCGCAACCTGCGGGAGAAAGGCGGCGTCACGCCGCCGCAGTACCACAAGATCGCCTACGAGAACGCCAAAGTCTTGTATGGACTGTAAGAGGGAAGTAAGGAAGTAAGGGGGGCGGCACCCCTCACTTCCTGATTTCTTGAATTCCTCACTTCCTATTAGGAGTCGCCCATGCGGTTGAAGGACAAGGTCTGTATCGTCACCGGCACCTCCGGCTACATCGGCCAGGCCTACGCCGTCCGCCTCGGCCAGGAGGGCGCAAAGGTCGTCCTGGCCGACATAAAGCCCTCCAAGGAGACCGAGGAGGCGGTGCACAAAACCGGCGCCGAGTGGCTCTCGTTGACAGTTGACGTAACAAGCGAAGAATCCACCAAGGAGATGGCCCGCGCCACCGTCGCGCGCTTCGGCCGCGTTGACTGTCTCCTTAACAATGCCGGCATCATCCGCGGCCCAGGCATGGGCGCGAGGCCCATCGAAGAGGTGGACCTGGACGCGTTCGACCGGGTGCTGGCCGTGAACATCAAGGGCGTGTTTCTGTGTATTCGAGCCGTGGTCCCCTACATGAAGCAGCAGGGCGGCGGCAAGATCATCAACATCTCTTCCGGCACCTGGCTCCACGCCTCCCGGGACCGGGCCAGCAACCCCCACTACGTGGCGTCCAAGGCCGCGGTCGCCGGCCTCACCCGCGCCCTCTGCAAAGAGCTGGGGCAGTACAACATCAACGTGAACAGCCTCGCCCCCGGCGCCACGCCCCACGACCGCCGCGACCAGATCCTCGCCGCTGGCCCTGACTTCGAGAAGGAAGAACGGGCCCTCGGGCGGCCCTGCGTTCCGGAAGACCTTACCGGCACCGCGGTGTTCTTGTTCTCCGAGGACAGCGACTTCATCACTGGCCAGATGATCCTGGTGAACGGGGGCATGGAGACGTGGTAGACACTGAGATCAAGGTACCCTTCCCGGATGGGGACGACCTTCGGCTGTCCATCGCAGTCGGGGCGTGTCGCCTGGCGCTGCGACCGGGAGGGCCCGAGGACTGGGTCCGCGGGACGTATACGGACCCGACAGGCCAGCTGCCGCCGTCGGTGGCCCAAGACGGCCCCGGGGTCCGCATCAGCCAGCACTATGAGGTCGGTGGCGTGTTGCGTCTCTTCCAGGGCGCACCCAGCTTCGACCTGGCCCTGGGCACCGCGCGGCCGTACTCACTGAGCCTCGAGGGTGGGGCCAGCGAGAACTCCCTCGACCTCGGCGGACTCCCCTTGGTGCGGCTGGCCGTGAAGCACGGCGCAGGGACGCTGGACATCGACTTCTCCCGGCCCAACCCGGAAGCCATGACCCTCCTCGATATCGCCACCGGAGCGGGTGGCCTCGACGCCCGGAACCTGGCCAATGCGAACTGCGCGGAGATGCGGCTGGAGGGCGGCGCTGCGGCTTACCGAGTGCATTTCGGCGGGTCCCTGCAGCGGCACGCCAACGCCCGCATCTCCACCGGAGTCTCGTCGGTGGAGGTCATCGTGCCAGGCACCACGGCGGCCAAGGTCACGGTGGACTCGGTCCTCGGCAGCCTGGAGGTGGGAGACGGCTGGACCACCCGGGAGAGCGCCTTCTGGACCGCTGCGGGTAGCAGCGCCGGCGCCGCGCTCCTTACCGTGGAAGTGCACGTCGCCCTTGGCACCCTGAAACTAACGGCCGGCTAGCGGTAGCGGGGTAGGTGTCATGGCCAGTCATTGGCCCTCGATGACCTCACGGATTGCAGAAATGGTAGTACGCGCTTCAGCGCGAAGGGGTGGCGGCGGCCTCCCACAGCCCACACCCTAGAGCGCGCACTACCAGCGAGGAGCCCTGCCACAGCGCGCTTGACAAAGGCCATAACGGCCTGAACGCCCCCATCCGTTATTTCCATGAAAATGGCCTGTTGCCCCCCAGGTCGGTGGGCCCGCCCACCCGCCCTCAGATGCTCTACGGCTGTTCTCCACCGCCCCCGGCCATTTCATTCCCTGAGAGAGCCGACGCGCGCCGGTTGGCTTGTCTTGAAAATTGACGGACAAATCATCCTAGCGGGTGATGCCTAGCTCCGCCGTCTGGCGGACGCCCGTCCTCACGCAGCACACCAATACTCGGGTGTGCTCACCCTCGTTCCCGTCGCCCACCATGTCCTGCTACGCCAGGCCCTCCCACTGGCGCTGGTGTGCTCGCTTGCCGTGGCCATCGCCCTGCCCGTAGAGGCCGATCCTTTTGACGAGGCTGAAGACGTCGCGTCGGGACAGGCGGTCTCGATTCCAGACGACCCCGAGGAAGAGGCCTTCGATGAGCCTGAAGGAAGGGACGATATCGGCGCTGGGGAGTCTCCCTGGGACGATCCCCAAGGAATGGACCCAGATTCGGCGGTACCCGCGCTCGGCGACGAGGCCAGTTCTGGGCCCTCGGAGGCCTGCTGCCCTGATCTTGGACCCTTCGACGGAGCGCAAGACCAATCATCGACCTTGGACGTTGGACCTCCAGCACTTCACTTTGGACTTTGGGCTTTGGACCCTTCGACGGGGCTCAGGACAGGCGTTGGACCTTTCGCGGCGCTTGGTCAGAAGGCCCTCGCGCGGATCAACGACGAGCGCGCGGCAGGGGGTTTGCCGGCCCTCGAGGTCAACGAACAGCTGTCCAGGGCTGCGGTCCAGCACAGCCGGGACATGGCCCGACAGGGACTCATGAGCCACACGGGCCGCGACGGCAGTACGCCGGTGCAGCGGGCCGCCCTGGAGGGGTACCAGGGACGTGCGCTGGGGGAGGTGGTGGCGGTGGGTTACGCTGAGGCGGACCAGGTGGTGGCGGCCTGGATGAGGAGCCCGGAACATCGTAGAGTTCTCCTCGCGCCTGGTTACTCAGAGTTCGGGATCGGCCTCGCGGAACACCACGATGGCGCTTTCTTCTGGACAGTGGGCCTGGGCCGTCCCTGGGGGTAGGGCCGTGTCTGTGTGTTAGATTAGCCTGCACACCGCTTCCTGCGGCAACGTCACCGAAGAGCCCGCCGCGCTGCTCACAGCCGGTGCGACTCCCCCTCTCTGTTGCTCGACGCTTGGAAACCAACCCTGCCTAGAAAGCATGGCCGGAAAGCCGGTGACACTGGGGCTGAGCCCCCAGACCCCAGGTTCACGCAGCGGTAGTTTGCCCCGCCTCCCTCGACTGAGTG
>CAZPYZ010000024.1:0-16507 GCA_964590215.1 uncultured Dehalococcoidia bacterium
CTGGGGGAGCGGGACGTCAGGACCATCCTTTACTTCTCCGCGCCGTATCTAGACAACCGGGAGGCCACGGGCAGCTGGCTGGGGCTGGCTGGGCTGGTGGAGGAACGTCCAGAATGGTTGATCAAGGTGGACTCCGACGAGCGAGGCGACGGCTACCTTTACGACTTCTCGCACCCGGGGTTCCGGAGCTACTTGCGCTCGGTCCTGGGGGATTTCTTTATCACCTACGGTGTGGATGGCATCGAGCTGGATGGGTTGGGAACGGTGCCGATGCCCTTGGAGACGCCGCAGATGCGGGACGTCTTCGGCGTGGTACCGGAAGCGGGTCGGCAGACGATGGACATCTACCGGTTCATTCATGAACACGTAGTGGCGCTGAAACCGGACGCCTACATCTACGCCGGGTGGCACTTTCCCATCTTCGCGAACCAATACGCCCATGCCTTCTGGCAAAGTGATGAGCTCCCCGCCTTCAGCAACCCCTACCCCTATGGCGGACTGGTAGAGCACGTGGACTATTCCATCGTCCAGCAGGGGATGTGGGGCCAGCGCTCGGTCACCGGGTTTGCCTACGGAGACCCCAATCAGAACGTGATCCCACGATGGACGCTGGAGGCGAGCATCGCGTTAGGGACCCAGGTGTCCCTGGGGTTCGACCTGACAAGCATGACGAACCAGACCTTGAGCAGGTACCGGGAGCGGCTCCTCCACTACCGGCCTCACGAAGGGGAAATGTTTGCCGTCGGCCCGTTTCCGGCCAACGTGTTCGGCAGCCACCGGCGGGGCATCACCTACGTCGGGCTGATGAACCGAGAAGCTGTGCCGGCGGAGATGGAGGTGCGGCTGGCCGAGATCGGGTTGAACCCGGCGCGAGAGCACCTGGCACTGAACGTGGAGGATGGGAAGTATTCTCGGGTATCGGGTGCCCTGCGCATCGCGCTGCCGCCCGCGAGCTTCCGGCTGTTTCTGCTGAAGGCCGACCCCGGCGTGATCTGGAGCAACAGCGCTCACGAAGTGACGGTGGCGGAGCGGGAGGTACGGGTCTTCGTGAACGGACCAGAGACCATCGAAGGGTTCGTGGATATCGCCGTGCCGTCAGTGCGGTCGGTCTTTGTGGATGGCGAGCGGGTGGCGCTGGACCGGCGTGGGCGGGGACGCACCGCCGCCTCCTACGACCGGGCCACGCAGGTGCTGCGGGTCCGGTACCCCCACGATGGAGACCACGAGATCCGGGTGATCGTGCGGTAGGCAGTGCGTCAGAAGGGACGCACATCACGCCGCTGATCCCCCCAGCACCCAGTCGCGGGGCTGCCGTCAAGGAGTCAGCATCATGGAGATTAAGCCCGCCGCTGATCTCAGGCGGCTTCGGGTGGACCAGGTGGGAAGCCTCGCGGCTCCACCTAGGCTTCGAGAGGCGTACCAGCGGCGCCAGGGAGGGGAGGCCGATGAGGACTCCCTCCGGCGGGTACAAGATGAGGTCATCCGAGATTACGTCCGCAAGCAGGAAGCCATCGGTATGCCCCTGGTCACCGACGGGGAATTCAGGCGCGGAAATTTTCAGGAAAGTTTCGGGGCAGCCGTGTCCGGCTTCGACGTGCCTGCGGACGGCGCCGACCTGAGCCGCGCGAACGTGAACCGGGCCCCGTACCAGCGCGCGGAGCAAGACTTCAACGCCCCCGGTCCCCCCATCGTGACCCGCCGGCCCGTCGTGGAGCGACTCCGGCTGGTCCGCAACGTGCCCCTGGAGGAGTATCGCTTCAGCAGCAGTGTGGCAACCAGGCCGGTGAAGGTTACCCTGCTCAGCCCGGACCGGATCTCGCAACGGTTTGCTTACGAGCAGTCCCGTCAGGTCTACAAGGACATGGATGAGTTCTTGGCCGACGTAGTGGCAATCGAGCGGGAGATGATCACAGGCCTTATCCGAGCGGGATGTCAGTACATCCAGATCGATGCTCCCGGCTACACCGCCTACGTGGACCCGCCCTCCCTGGAGCGGATGCGGGCACGACGGGAGGACCCCGACGCCAATCTGGAACGCTCCATCAGGGCCGACAACGCCGTCATCGAGGGCTTTCAGGATGTGACCTTCGGGATTCACGTCTGCCGCGGCAACCCCCGCACCATCGACCCAAGCACAGGCAGGATCGTCCCGCAGTGGCACCGGGTGGGCGCCTACGATGGCATCGCCGAACGTCTCTTCACCGGCCTCAAGCACCACCGCCTGCTATTGGAGTACGACAGCGAGCGGGCCGGCGGCTTCGGGCCGCTACGCTTCGTCCCCAGGGACAAGGTCGTCGTGCTGGGGCTGGTCACCACCAAGAGTGAGGATGTTGAATCCCTGGCGGACCTGACCCACCGCATCGGTGAGGCCAGCCGCCACCTGCCATTGGAACAACTGGCGCTCAGCCCTCAGTGCGGGTTTGGCGGGGTTGGCGGGGTGGTCTTGCCCGAAGCGGCGCAATGGCGCAAGTTCGAGCGGATTTTGGAGACAGCACGGACAGTCTGGGGGTAACGTTCCGGAGGGGCTCCCTCACCGTCGGATGGCGCATCCAGACATTCGGTTCCTCATAACGCCCGACATTGCGGCGGCGGTCGCCACTGGCGCTCCACCACAGGGTCGTGCAGCATGAACGGCTCGGCCTGCCAGATCCCGGACGCCAATTGCCTGGTCTCCTCGACAAGGTCATGGTGCGGCGCCAGAGTTACGACCTTCACGCGTCGCGCGCTGCCAATCCTTGGAAACTACCCAGACGGTGGGTCTCCCGTAGGCTGGTTACGGCTGGGATCCCGTCTCGCCCGACTGGAACTCCTGGCCCGGGGCCGACCGGAAGTACTCGGTCAGTGGCCGGTCGTCGGTCAGGATGGGGCCCTCTCCCACGGACCGGCGGAAGGCATCGCCGTCGGCGCTGTAAAGGCCCCAGGACGTGGTCCGCTGCTGTGGACCCGACCGGGGGCTCGGCCGCCTCCCGGAACCGGCCTACTCCAAAGCGTGCGCACTTTCGCCCTGCTCCTACGATACGGCAGCTAGCTTTCGGCGGGCTAGCTTCAGCCGGTAGTCGCCCTCCAGACGGACCCATGTGCCGGCGGATACCCCGAGAACTCGCTCCAGGCCGAGGGCAGTCTCGGGGGTGAGCGCCTTCTTTCCCCGGATGATCTCGTTGATCACCTGTTGCGGCCGTCCCATCCTTGCGGCGAGCTGCCGCTGCGAAAGCCCGCGCACCGCCAGTTCTTCTGCCAGGACTTCACCCGGTGGCGTGAGTGAGTCACTTCCCAGGTCCTCCTACAGTCCCTCAGTCGTCATAATGGTTAGTGACCTCCTCGATGACGGCGGTCGTCTCGTCGGGTGTCGTGAGGATGATTCGCCAGGCACCGGTTAGCGTGATGGAGAACTGGTTCGCCCGGTCGCCTTTGAGCGGATGAAACCGAAGCTGGTGAAGTTCATAGAGCCCTGCCACGTTTTCCGTGGCTCGACGCGTCCCTACCTGCGGCCCCCAGGTCCGGATGGCTTCCTTCTCTTCGCTGGCGCATTGCTGAAGGTGCTTCGTCCGGTACAGCAGCCGCATTCGTGCAATCCATAGGTGATTATCACCCTCTGGCTGTACGGTGACAAGCTTCTTCGGACCCACACGCAGCGCCAACGATGAGGGAAGTTTGCGGCCCAGCCTTGGCTGTGGCTCAGCGAGGTGCACTACGTGTCACAACGGGCCGCGGCTCGCCCGAGAAGGCGGGGCGCCAACCCCTCCCCTACGGGAGCGGCCCCGCCTGCGCCGGCTGGAACTGATCTCCTGGAGCTGACCGGAAGTACTCGGTAAGGGGCCGGTCGTCGGTGAGGATGGGACCATCCCCGATGGCCCGCCGGAAGGAGTCACCATCGGCGCTGTAGAGGCCGAGGATGGCCTCCGGCGTGACCAACTCGGAAGGCTCCGACGCCGCCCGGACGCCGGGCATGCCCAGCCGCTGCGCCAGCGTTGCGGCCGTGTGGTGCTGGGGCTGCTTGGACCCCACCAGGATGGTGCCGTAGCCCCAGATGGTGGCCTCCGGGAAGACGCTGAGGAAGGTCCGGACGATGAGGGGGTACAGCGTCGTCTGGCCGGTGTTGACCCACTGGATCATGATCCCGTCGTCCTTGAGCGTCTTGATGGCCAGCTCGTAGTACTCCCGGGAGTAGAGGTTGCCGCTCCCCGCGTGGTGCGCCTGGATGATGTCCGCCGTGATGACGTCGTACTTCTTCTTGTTCAACAAGAGGTAGTTCCGGCCGTCGTCTACGACCAGGTTCACGTTGGGCTGCTGATGCACCGCGTTGTTGATATGGCTGAAGAACTGGGCTCCCAGCACCACGCTGGGGGAGAGCTCCACGACATCGATGGAGGCGTCCTGGTAGCGGCTCACGGCGCCGGGCGTAGCGCCACCTCCGAGGCCGATGACGAGGACGTCCGCGGGGTCTGGGTGTAGCAGCATCGGCAGGTGGCCCAGCAGCTGGTGATACTTGGCCATCCCCGGCGCGTCGAAGGCCTGATCCCGGCTGTTGAGGTACATGATCTGATAGCCCTGTGGGTGGCGCTGGATACTGACCGTGTTCTCCAGGCCTTCCTCGTACCAGAGCACCTCATGTCCCTTGAAAAGTCCCTTCAAGAGGTTGTCCATCATGTCCGGCGCCTCCACGGGGTAAAAGAGGGCGAGGGCGGCGGCAGGGAAGGCCCAGCGGAGGCGAGGCAGCCGGTAGAGGGCCAGCCAGCAGAGGGCGAGGCCCGCTCCGATGTTCACGGCCGCCAGGAAGGTCAGGCCGCGCTGGCTCCCCCAGAGGGGAACGATCCAGAAGCCGCCAGCCAAGGACCCGAGGATGGCGCCAACGGTGTTGGCGGCGTTCAATCCTCCCACCAGGGCGCCTACTTTCTGGCGACCCTGGGAGACGGCCTGGGCTGCGACGGGAAAGGTCATGCCGAGGAGGATGGTCAATGGGAGAAGTATCAACGCAGCGACGACGGTCATGGAAAGGACGGGACGGTCGGAAAAACCCGGCAGGCGGATGGCCGCGGTGAGGGCATCGCGCCACGCTGGGACCTCGCCCACCGCGTAAAGGGAGAACGCCGCCTCCAGGCCGATGAGCACCTCCAGGATGCCCAGGACGAAGGCCCAGTTCCACCGCTGGGGCATGACGAGGCTGATAAGAGCGCTGCCAATGGCCAGACCGCCGAGGAAGGTCACCAGCATGATGCTGAACGCGTACGCGGTGCCGTTGAGGAAGATGTCGAGCACGCGGAACCAGATAACCTCGTAGGCGAGGGCGCAGAAACCGGAGACGGCTGCCACACCCAGGATCCACCCCGTCGCCACCCCCGCGCCCGGCTCCTCCCCAGAAGGCAGGAGATGTGCGGCAGAAGGCAGGGGCTCCCCACGCCGCCCATCCGCCGAAGGGAGAAGGCGGAAGGAACTAGGCAGGCGATCCCCACTCTGTCCATCGCCGGTAGGCAGAAGGCGGGAGGTGGTAGGCAGCGCAGTTGCCACCTCTACGGGAGCGTCCGCGGTCGCTGCGCTCAGGTGGTCCATCAACCCGTTAAGGGCCGCGGTCGGAAACTGCGGCGCTGGCGAGACATCTGCATTGTTCAGACCTTGGACGTCGGGCCTGGGTCCATCCTCTGAGCCCGCGGTCGCAAGGGCGGGCACTGCCAGGGCCTCAGCGCCTTTTGGACTTTGGACCGTGGAACTTGGGCTATCTGTGCGCCAGCGCTGGACGACCTGCGTCAGTGGGGCGACGGCGAGGGCCAGGAGGCCGGCGGCGAGGTTGAGGACGGCAGCGACGTAGACAGAGCCCTGGAAGCCGAGGCCGCCGATGAGGTAGAAACCGGCGAGGAGGGTGCCCAGGGCCGCGCCACCGGTGTTCAGCGCGTACAACAGGCTGACGTTATAGCCCACCTTGGAGAGCAGCTGCAGCGATGCCTTCACCATGAAGGGGAGGGTCGCGCCCATGAGGGCCGTCGGCACTAGCATGATGACGCAGGCCGCAGCGAAGCGGGCGAGGCCGATGGGCGCGCCGTCACCCGCCGTGTCGTTCAGCCACACGTAGATGGGAGTGAGCTGTTTGATGGCCTGGGGGCTCACCACCCCTGCGAGGGCGATGCCGATCTCGCAGAGGGCGTAAAACAGGGCCGGCCAGCGCAGCCGGTCGGCGAAGCTGCCGGCCAGGGCGCTGCCCAGGGCAAGACCCGCCATGAAGCTCGCCAGCACCGCGCTGATGGCGTACAGGGTGACCCCAAACACCAGCGACAACTGTCTGGTCCAGACCACCTCGTAGATGAGGGCACTGGCCCCGGACAAGAAAAAACACCCCAGGAGTGGGGTGAACAGCAAGATAGAGGCGACCGCTCGCATCCCCACGATTGTAACACTTGACGGAGGGGAGGTGATTGGCGTGCGCTCTCCCATTCTCTCGTAGCACGGGGGGGACAGGTCAGCGCGTGATAGTACAATCCAGCCATGCAGGTCCTGAGCGCCGACGAGCAGGTTGACCTCACCCAGGTCCTTGACTGGCTCAAGTCCATTCTTGGCAGCCGCCTAGTCTCCGTTGTCCTCTTCGGCTCCCGTGCCCGCCGGGACCACCGTCCCGGCAGCGACTACGACGTCCTCGTCATCGCCAACGGCCTTCCCGACGACTTCGTCGAGAGGGATCGCTTTTTCTACGAGAGGCGAAGAGGCCGGGGCCTTCCCCGTCTCGGTCTCGTGGCCAAGAGCCCGCAGCTTTTCGAGAGCTACCTCGCATCCCTCTACCTCGATATCGCCATCGACGGCATCATCCTCTACGACCCACGCGGCTATGCCGCTACCAAGCTCGCCCGCATCCGTGAGCTCATTAAGGAAGCCGGTCTCTTTCGCGAAGCCGTTCCGGATGCCGGTTTCCTCTGGGATTGGGAGGAACTGCCACCCCCGGGGAGATGGTCTCTTGAATGGGACGGCTTCATCCGCGACGTTTCCAAGCATGCATCCTAGGGACGACGCGGATTACCGCATCGCATTGGCGGAGGCTTCCTTGGCCGCGGCGCACGTTAACTTTGGCACGCAGCTATGGCCAACG
The DNA here is from genome assembly GCA_964590215.1 of uncultured Dehalococcoidia bacterium. Lineage (GTDB taxonomy): Bacteria > Chloroflexota > Dehalococcoidia > SHYD01 > SHYD01 > CAZPYZ01. The sequence continues at coordinate 7,070 of CAZPYZ010000024.1, forward strand.
TGTGTCGACCACTGCCAGCAGACCGTCGAGAACGCGGCCAAAGCCGTTCTCGCGACCTTCGGCCCGCATCCGCCCACTCACGGCCCCGGGACGCTCCTGCTACAGCGCGCCCAGCACGGACATTTCCCTCTGTCTCTCTTCCCCACCGTGCAACGCCTCGCCGAACTCAGCGGGGACTACGGGACGGACGTCCATATGCGAGTCCGCTACGGCGACGAAACGAACCGGGTCCTCCCTAGCCGCCTGTTCGACGAGGGTTCGGCCCGAGACGCCCTCGCCGCCGCGGAGGAGGCCCTCCGCCTCGCTAAGGACCTCCTCACCGCCCTGCCCTAACAGCTCCGCCCGAGACACGCCTGGGCGTCACGAACTGATGTGTGAAGCGCCCTGGACGCGTCGGATGAGGATTCAAGGCCGCATAGGCGGAGCAAAACCGGCGTAAGCCCCCCGCTCTGAACTGTGAAACCAAATCCTTCCACCACCGAAGTCGGCCCGGTATACTAGGGCACATTCCGAAGGCGGGTAAAGAAGGACCCGCGAGGGGAGCCTTGAAAGCCGGCATCATCAATGTGACTGGCTATTCCGGGATGGAGCTGGCGAGGCTGTTGTACCGGCACCCGGAGATCGAGCTGACCTGCGTGACGGGACGCAGCAGCGCCGGGCAACAGCTCGGGGACGTCCTGCCCCATCTGGCGGACATCAAGCTGACCATTACCGAAGACCTGACCGAGGCGGTGGACTTCGTCTTCTCGGCGCTGCCCCAGGTGGCCAGCGCCGAGGCCGTGGCCCCCCTGGTGCGCCAGGGCTTGAAGGTGGTGGACATCAGCGCCGACTTCCGGCTGCGAGACCCCGCCGAGTATCAGCAGTGGTACCAGGCTGAGCATCCCGCCCCCGACCTGCTGGCCACGGCGGTCTACGGCCTCACCGAGTGGTACCGGGAGCCGATAGCCAGGTGCCAGCTCGTCGCCAACCCCGGATGCTACCCCACCAGCGCGCTTCTGGCCCTGGGACCGGCGCTGAAGGAGGGGCTGATCACCGGGGACATGATTATCGACAGCAAGTCCGGGGTGTCCGGCGCAGGCCGGGGGCTGGGGCTGATGTACCACTACGGGGAGGCGAACGAGAACCTGTCGGCGTATGCCCTGGGCGGGCACCGGCACCTGCCGGAGATCACGCAGGAGCTGCGGGCCCGCGTCCCCGGCAGCGAGCCCCGGGTGACCTTCATCCCGCACCTGGCGCCGATGACCCGAGGCATCCTCAGCACCTGCTACGCGCCGCTGGCCCGGGATGTATCCGACGAACAGATCCGCGATCTCTATCGGGAGAGCTATTGCCACGAGCCCTTCGTGCGGGTGGCCTCGGCACCGCCCCAGACCAAACATACCCTGGGGAACAACTACTGCATCGTGTATCCGGTGATCGACCAGCGGGCCGGGCGGCTGGTAGTCGTGAGCGTGCTGGATAACCTCGTGAAGGGGGCTGCTGGACAGGCGGTGCAGAATATGAACCTCATGGCAGGGTTCCCGGAGACGATGGGAATAGACGGGCTGGCGGTGTATCCGTGAGGCGCTCAGCGGTCGGCAGTGAGCAGACCACCCTTGGTTACAGGCGAAGGGCTGAAGCTAGAAGGGTGCGGGCTGACGCCCCCGCACCGATTGCTGAAGGCTGAGAAACTGACGGCTGAAAGCCGAGAGCTGAAAGCATGCTCATAGCAGATGGCACCATCGTGTCCCCCAGCGGCTTCAGCGGGGGGGCGGCGTACGCTGGTTTGAAGACGGCCGGAGAAGGGCAGCGTGACGTTGGGGTCCTCCTCTCCGACCGGCCCTGCGCGGTAGCCGGCGTGTTCACCAAGAGCCGTTTCGCTGCCGCACCGGTTCGGTGGTGCCGGGACGTGGTGCAACGGGGAACGGCCCGGGCGCTCGTCGTGAACTCGGGGAACGCGAACGCAGCCACGGGCGAGGAGGGGTCCCGGGATGTGGTGCGCATGGCCGCGTTAGCGGGCGCCAAGCTGGGGGTCACAGCCCGGGAGGTGCTGGTGTGCAGCACAGGCGTCATTGGTGTTCGCCTGCCCATGGACAAGGTCGCATCCGGCATCGAGGCATCGGTGGCGGACGCACAGGCGGCGACTGCGCCGGGTGCAGGGCATGAATTCGCCCGCGCGATGATGACCACCGATACCTTCGCCAAGGAGATCGCGCTGGAGGTGTTGGGGGGAAGCATCGGCGGCGTAGCTAAGGGTGCCGGTATGATCCACCCGGACATGGCCACGCTCCTCGCCTTCGTCACTACCGATCTGGCCGTGGAGCCGCAGTACCTGCAAAGAGCCCTGAAGCTGGCGGCGGACCGGTCCTTCAACATGGTGACCATCGACGGCGACACTAGCACCAACGATACCCTCCTCCTGCTGGCCAATGGGGCCGCCGGCAACGATCCCCTGAGCGAAGGTTCACCGCAGGCGGCGGCGTTTCAGGAGGCCCTTGACGAGGTCTGTGTTTATCTGGCGAAGTGCGTGGCACGGGATGGCGAAGGGGCGACCAAGCTCATCGAAGTCCTGGTCAAGGGGGCGAAGAGCGAGGGGGACGCGCGCTCTGCCGCACGCACTGTGGCGGGCTCCCCATTACTGAAGGCCGCCGTGTATGGGAGCGACCCCAACCTCGGCCGGGTTCTGATGGCGGTGGGGCGAAGCGGCGCCGAGCTGGACCAGGACCGGACCGACGTGTTTCTGGGGCCTATTTGTTTCATGAAGGCGGGGAAGCCGCAATTGTTCGACCGGGACGCGGCGCGGCGGTTGATGGGCGAGAAGGAGGTACGCTTCTTGGTGGACCTGCATATGGGGAACGCGCAGGCGGTGGCATGGGGGTGTGATTTGACGGAGGAATACGTGCGATTCAACGCGCTCTATACAACGTGACGGGGTTGCAGGGTCGCCCACCTGCGTGCGGGAGCGGGAGCACCACACGGATTAACACTAGTGGGTCACTCGCCATCCTTGTGACCCTTGGCACGTGCGCGGTGGCAAGACCTCAGGTTCGTGGTGCGTGCTTTAGCGCGTTGGCGGGGGGCAAGGGCTCCCGCCAACCGACCCGATGAAGACCATAGTCGTCAAAATCGGCGGGAGCACCCTGGGATCGCGCGACACCACCCTGGAAGACCTGTCCACGCTTCAGCACCAGGGGGGCGTCGCCGGTGGTAGTGCACGGTGGGGGTGCGCTGATTACCCAGTGGCTGCAGGTTCACCAGATCCCCTCCCGATTTGTGCGGGGACTGCGGGTGACCGATCAGGAGAGTCTGGCGGTGGTTATCGCGGTGCTGGCGGGGCTGGTGAACAAAGAGTTGGTGGCGTCGCTACAGGGTGTGGGAGCCCGAGCTGCGGGCTTCAGCGGCGTGGACGGGGGCCTGGTGCGGGGCCGGGTCCTAGACCAAGAGCTGGGCTTGGTTGGCGTGAGCGCCAGTATCGACCTGACGCTTGTGAAGGCGGTTCGCAATGCGGGCTTCATGCCAGTCATCGCCCCCGTAGGGTTGGGAGAGCCGGGCACCTTGAATTTTAATGCGGATACCTTCGCGGGAGACCTTGCCGCGGAGATGGGGGCAGACCTGCTGATCTTCTTGACCGACGTGCCGGGCGTACTCGGACCAGACGGTGTGGTGCGGAGCACCCTGGATGCCGGGCAAGCTCGAGAGCTGATTGAGGCGGGCATCGCTTCCGGGGGAATGATCCCGAAGCTCAATGCGTGCCTGCGCGCTAGGGATGAAGGGACGGAGTGCTGGATCGTGGACGGGCGGGAAGAACACGCGCTGTTACGGGCGCTGAGTGAGCATCCTGTAGGTACGAGACTGCTGTAGTGGGAGACGGAAAGAGGGCGCAAGATGACGTTCTTTAGGGAGAACCAGGAAGGCCTCGGTCCTCCGCCACCGCCGTTCCAGGTGGGGGAAGGGGGCCCGGGAAGACGAGACCAGAGGTGGATCGTACTGGCAGGACTGGTACTCCTGGTGCTGGTCCTGGGTGGGGCGGCAAAGGAGCTGTACACCGACTGGCTGTGGTTCGAGAACGTCGGCTACACCTCGGTCTTTCTCACCACTCTGGGGGCGCGAGTGATGCTGTTCGCTGGTGGCGCTCTGACGTGCTTCGCCTTCATCGTCATCAACCTCTGGATCGCCCGGCGAATGGGTCCGCGGGCGGGTGTCCGGGCCGCCGGCGCGCCGGGCCCAGACCTCGCACGGCGGATGACGACGCTGATAGCGGCGGCCGTCGCCCTCTTCCTCGCCTTCATCTTTGGATCTGTGGCCGCCGGCGAGTGGCGGCGGGTGTTGAGCTATATCCACGCGGTCCCCTTCGCCCTGGAGGAGCCCGTGTTCAACCTGAACGTCGGATTCTACGTCTTCGAGATGCCTGGTCTGCGGTTCCTCCAGGGATGGCTCACCGGGCTGCTGGCAGTGACGCTGGTGGGGGTCCTCCTGATCTACGCGCTGGGGATCGCATTCCAGCCCAACCTGCGCCGAGGGCGGGGGATGAAGGTCCACGTCTCGATACTGGGCATAGGCATCTTCCTCCTGCTGGCGGGAGGTTACTGGCTGGACCGGTATGACATCCTGCTCTCTCGGAGCGGGGTGGTGTTTGGCGCGGGGTACACAGATCTCAACGCTCGTCTTCCGATCCTCATGATTGAGGCGGTGCTGGCGGCGCTGGCGGCGCTGCTGCTGGTGGTGAACATGTTCCGGCGGGGCGTCCAGCTGCCGGCCTACGCCGTGGGACTGTGGGCAGCGGTTGGGATCGGCGGGGGGTTATACGCGGAGTTCGTGCAGCGGTTCCAGGTGCAGCCCAATGAGCTGGCACGGGAGCGCCCCTACATCGAGACCCACATCGAGCTGACCCGGCAGGGCTTCGGGCTGGACCGCATCCAGGAGGTGGATTTTCCCGGCGAGGACCAGCCGACACAAAGGGACATCGTCGCCAACCCGGACACCATCAAGAACATCAGACTCTGGGACCACGAGCCGCTGAAGGCCACCTACGACCAGGTCCAGTCGATCCGCCGCTATTACCAATTCTCCGACGTGGACATCGACCGCTACCGGATCGGAAACGACTACCGGCAGCTCATGATCTCGGCGCGGGAGCTGGATCCCGCGCGGCTGTCGCTGGCAGGAGAGGCTACGACCTGGGTCAACCAACGCCTGAAATTCACCCACGGCTACGGAGTGACGGCCAGCCCGGTGACGGAGATCAGCGGGGAGGGACTGCCGCATCTGCTGGTGAAGAACCTGCCGCCGGTGAGCAGCCCCCCCATTCCGGAGCTGCGAGTGACGCGGCCCGAAATCTACTTCGGAGAGAAGGGGACGGATTGGGTCATCGTCAACACCGACGAGCCGGAACTGGACTTCGCGTCGGAGACGGAGACCAAGTACAACCGCTATGACGGCAAGGGTGGGGTGCTCCTCGATTCGATCTTGAAGCGGGCGCTGTTTGCGTGGCAGATGGCCGACCCCAACATCATCCTCACCGCCCTGCGCGACGACAGCCGTATCCTGTACTACCGGCACGTGCAGGAGCGGGTGAGCAAAATCGCCCCCTTCCTGGTGCTGGACAGGGATCCTTACGTTGTGATCAACGAAGGCCGGCTGGTGTATATCCAGGATGCTTACACCGTCACCAACCGGTTCCCCTACTCCGAACCGTATCTGGAGCCCCCACCGTCGCGCCGTCGCTACAACTACATCCGCAACAGCGTCAAGGCGGTAGTGGACGCCTACGACGGTACGGTTGACTTCTACATCGCGGACCCTTCCGACCCGCTAATCCAAACCTGGGCTCGGATCTTCCCCGATCTGTTCAAGCCTTTCGACCAGTTGTCCGCAGGTCTGAGGCAGCACGTCCGCTATCCGGAGGACTTCTTCAACGTCCAGGCGGAGATGTACAGGACGTTTCACATGAGGGACCCGCAGGTCTTCTACAACAAAGAGGACACGTACGAACGGCCCAAGGAGCTGTACCTGACCCAGGAAAAGGCCATGGACGCGTACTACGTCATCATGCGCCTCCCTGAGGAGGCCCGTTCGGAGTTCATGCTGATCCTGCCCTTCACACCGGTGAATAAGAACAATGCGAATGCCTGGCTGGCGGGGCGTTCGGACGGACAGAACTACGGTAAACTGCTGGCCTTCACCTTCCCCAAGGACAAGCTGATTTACGGGCCGCGCCAGGTGGAGTCACGTATCGACCAGGACCCGACCATCTCTGCCCAGTTTGCACTCTGGAACCAGAGCGGTTCCAGAGTGCTGCGGGGGAACCTCTTGTTTGTGCCTATCGGGCAGTCGTACCTCTACGTCGAGCCCGTCTACCTGCAGTCGGCCCAAAGCCAGCTCCCTGAGTTGAAGCGAGTGGTAGTGGCAGCGGGGAACCGCATCGCGATGGAGCCGACACTGGAGGAGAGCCTGAACCGGATCTACGGGGCCCAGGTGGCGCAGCCGGGCCAGCCAGGGACCCCCGGGGGGCCATCGCCGGGCCCATCGCCGCCGCCATCTGGGGCCGGGACACCGGCGACGCCGGGCGCTAGCGGGGAGTTGGTGCAGTTGGCGAGACAGGCCGATGAGGTGTATCGGCGCGCCCAGGAACGGCTTCGGAGCGGAGACTGGACAGGCTATGGCAACGAGCTGCGGGAGTTAGAGGCGCTGCTGAAGCGCATGGTAGAATTGGGCTCCACGGGCGGGGGCAGCGGCGGCGCACCGAGGAGCGGCAGCGGCCAGTAAGCACGCGTTAGTGGGAGCGACGTGAGCCTATGAGCAGTTGGATCGAACGGGAAAGCAAGGTCTATATGACCGCGGGCGGGCGGCGGCTGAAGGCGACCATCGTCAAGGGGTCAGGCGTGCGGGTGTGGGACGACGCCGGCAAGGAGTACCTGGACTTCATCGGCGGGTGGGCGGTCACGAACCTGGGGCACTGCCACCCTGCCATCACGGAAGCAATCATTCGTCAGGCCCAGACCCTCCTTCTCGTGTCCAATGACCTCTATAACGTGCCACAGGTCGAGCTGGCCGAGCTGCTGGTCGAGCAAAGCTGCCTGGACCGGGTGTTCTTCGCGAACAGCGGCGCAGAGGTGAATGATGGCGCCATCAAGCTGGCCCGGAAGTGGGGGAAGATGAACCGAGACGGGGCCTATGAGGTCATCACCGCCCTTCACTCCTTCCACGGGCGGACCCTCACCATGACCGCGGCCACCGGCAAGCCGGAAGGCCGCGTCCATTACGAGCCGGTGCCCGAAGGGTTCATTCACGTCGAGTTCAATGACCTGGAGGGGCTGCAGCGGGCAGTGGGCCGAAAAACCGTCGCGATCATGCTGGAGCCGGTGCAGGGCGAGGGGGGCGTGAATATCCCGGACGCGGACTACCTGAAGGGCGTTCGCGAGCTGTGCGACGAACTGAACCTCCTGCTGATCCTGGACGAGGTGCAGACGGGATTCGGCCGGCTGGGGAGCCTGTGGGGTTACCAGCAGTTCGGGATTGAGCCGGACGTTATGACCCTGGCCAAGGGGCTGGGTGGTGGGGTCCCCATCGGCGCCTCGATGGCCAAGGACCGTGCGGCGGTGTTCAGCCCCGGGGACCACGGAACGACCTTCGGTGGCAACCCCTTGGTGTGCGCAGCGGCGCTGGCATCCTTCCGGTACATCCTCGAGCACAAAATCTGGGAGGAGGCCCGCACCAACGGAGACTACTTCCTGGAAAAGCTCCGGGACCTCCAGAGAAAACGCCCAGAGCTGATCAAGGAGGCTCGAGGGCGCGGTCTGCTGGTGGCTCTAGAGTTTCACCAGAGCAGCGCCCTCGACGTGGTGACCCGGTGTTTGGAGCGTGGCTTGATCCTTAACCCGATGGCGGAGAATGCCATCCGCTTCATGCCCCCCCTCATCGTCACGCGAGATGAGATAGACGAGGCGGTGGGGCTCCTCGAGGACGTGCTCGCAGAGGTCACCGTCACCAGCGCCGCCTAGAGCCCGTTTGGAAATGAATTCCCTCTCCCTCTGGGAGAGGGTTAGGGTGAGGGCCGCGAGGCTTAGTACTAACCCAAGGTTGCGGGCCACCGCGTACAAGGCTTTTGGACCTGAGGGCATAAAACGGATTCGTGCGGAACTTCAGAATCAGGACAGGATAGCAAAGCGGTTGGCAGAGAAAGTGATTCTGGCGTACAGCGGGGGACTGGATACCTCCGTTATCATCCGCTGGCTCATCGAGCGCCGGGGATGCGAGGTCATCACCCTCACGGCGGACTTGGGAAACCAGCCGCGGTTGGAAGAGATCCGAGATCGGGCCCTGCGAATAGGGGCCATCAAGGCCCGGGTAGTGGATGCCCGGTCTTTGTTCGTAGAGCACTTCGTGTGGCTGGCCCTCAAGGCGAACGCGGTCTACGAAGGCGTGTATCCTCTCGCCACGGCGCTAGGACGGCCGCTCATTGCGAAGCTGTTGGTGGACGCGGCCAGGGAGGAGGGGGCGACGACGGTTGCCCACGGTTGCACGGGCAAGGGAAACGACCAAGTGCGCTTCGATGTCTCGACCGCCGCGCTGGCGCCCGACCTCAAAGTGGTAGCTCCCGTCAGAGAATGGGAGCTGCGCACGAGAGACGATGAGATCGCTTACGCACAGCAGCACAATATCTCGGTCTTTGCCACCAAGGAAAGCCCCTATTCGACCGATGAAAACCTCTGGGGACGGAGTATCGAGGCGGGGGTGTTGGAGGACCCCTGGGCGGAACCACCGGAGGACGTTTACCTCTGGACGAAGCCGGTCCACGCGGCCCCGGCCGAGCCAGCTTACCTTGAGATCGAGTTTGAGCGGGGGCTTCCTGTGGTCCTGGACGGGGAGCGCCTGGACGGTGTGGAGATCATCGACCGGGTGAACCGGCTTGCTGGGCACCATGGCGTGGGCCGCATCGATCACCTAGAAAACCGGCTGGTGGGTATCAAGTCCCGGGAGATCTATGAAGCGCCCGCGGCGACGGTGCTCATCCAGGCCCATCGCGCCTTGGAAGCCATGACCTTGTCCAGGGAGCAGCTCCGGACCAAGGAGCGCATTGGCCAGGAATACGCGGACCTTATCTATAACGGGCTCTGGTTCACGGCCCATCACCAGGACCTCGCATCGTATGTGGCGAGCACCCAGCGGCACGTGAGCGGAACTGTACGCATGAAGCTGCACCGGGGCGCGGCCACGGCGGTGGGACGCAAGTCGCCGGCCTCGCTCTACGACTATGCCCTCGCCAGCTACGGCGAAGAGGACCGATTCGACCGGGACGCCGCGGTGGGGTTTATCCAGATCTGGGGGCTTCCGGTGCGGGTGCAGGCGCGGACCCAGCTCCTGGTGCAGCCGGAGGGACCGCTGGCGATCGCGGATAGTAGGCAGCGGGCAGTAGGCAGTTAGCGGTAAGCAGTGATACCCAGCCCCCTTTCGAGATGC
>CAZPYZ010000025.1:0-16255 GCA_964590215.1 uncultured Dehalococcoidia bacterium
GCCCTGATCGAGGTCCGGTCCGAAGAGGGGCCGGTCACGGTGGAGGGCCTGGTGGGACCGCCGGGGGTGACGCGGGCGACGCGGGGGAGCGTCTCTACCTTCGTCAACGGGCGCTGGGTGCAGCAGCGGGCCCTAGCCTTCGCGGTGGAGGAGGCCTACCAGGGGCTGCTCATGACGGGCCGCCATCCGCTGGCGGTCCTCCATTGCTTGGTCCCGCCCGATGAGCTGGACGTGAACGTCCATCCACGGAAAGTGGAGGTACGCCTGCAGAAAGAGGGCGCGGTGTTCGCCGTGGTGCAGCGGGCGGTGCGCGCCGCCCTGGTAAGCGCCGCCCCGCGGGCAGCATTAACCAGCAGTCCCGAGTCTCTTGTCTCTAGTCTCGGGTCCTCCGCCGCCGCTGTTCTAGTCCCCTCTGTGGCAGCCGCGCCCCGCTTTCCTTTGGTGGTGGAGGGGAACCCGAACCCCGAGACTCGAGTCTCGAGACTTCCGGTGTTGCGGGTTGTCGGCCAGCTGAACAACACCTACATCATCGCGGAAGGCCCGACGGGCATGTACCTGGTGGACCAGCACGCCGCGCACGAGAGAGTGGTGTTCGAGCAGATCGTCGAACGGCTGGAAGAACAAGACTGGGAGCAGCAGGGCTTGCTGGAGCCGCTGCTGGTGGAGGTGCCGGTGGATGAGGCACCATTGCTGTTTCAGGAACAAAAAGGGCTGGCTCGCTACGGCCTTAGCTTTGAAGCCTTCGGTGCGCGGCAGCTCCTCTTCCGGTCTCTGCCTCGGGGTATCCGTCAGGGAGACCTGGGGCAGTTGCTAGGGGAACTGGCGGCGGGGCTGCGGGCCAAGGAGGGCTGGCAAGAGCGGCTCGCGACATCGATGGCCTGTCACAGCGCGGTGCGGGCGGGGGACAGCCTTAGCGTTGATCAGATGCGCGCGCTGTTGGGAGAGCTGGAGGGTTGCCGTGCGCCACAAACCTGCCCCCACGGCCGGCCGACCATGATCCACCTCAGCGTAAGCCAGCTGGAGCGGGAGTTTGGGCGGAGGGGGTAAGGGGGGAGCGGAAGGCAGAAGGCGGAAGGCAGAAGGCAGCGGGCGGCAATTCGAGCCACGACCATGAGAGAGTGGGACCAGAAGCAGCGCAGGCGAGGCTGCAATTCGAGCCACGACCGTGAGGGAGTGGACCGTGTCCGCGGTGCCGAGCAGAAGGGATGATGCGAGCCACGACCATGAGGGAGTGGAGCCCTCCGTTAGCGCCCAGGCAATCACTCGTCCTCCTGAGCGTCGTCCTGCTGCTGGCGAGTTGCTCGGGCGGGCCAGAAGGGGGTTGGGCGCAAATTGGACCCGGGGTGATCTCGCCTGTTGTTGGCACCGCGACACCTGTGCCCCAGTCTCGGCCCGGACGTCCCAAGGTGGAGGTCGTCGCCGACGGGTTGGAGACGCCCTGGGCCATGGCCTTCGCGCCGGACGGACGGCTGTTCGTGACAGAACGGCCCGGGCGGATCCGGGTTATCGCCGGGGGCCGCCTGACGCCGGAGCCGGTGGCCCAGCTCTCCGTGGCCCAGACGTCAGAAGGCGGCTTGATGGGCCTCGCCCTGGACCCCAACTTCGCCCAGAACGGCCATCTCTACGTGATGTACACCTACCGGGAGGGTGGTCGGGTGCTGAATCGGGTCTCACGATTGACGGATCGGAACAGCCGTGCGGGGGACGAGAAAGTGCTGCTGGAAGGCATACCCGGTGCTGCGAACCATAATGGCGGCCGGGTCAAGTTCGGCCCGGACGGCAAGCTCTACGCGACCGCTGGCGAAGCGGGACAGCCACCTCTGGCCCAGGAGCTGGGGTCTCTTGGCGGGAAGATCCTCCGGGTCAATCCCGATGGGTCGATCCCGGCGGACAACCCCTTTCCTAACTCGCCGGTCTACTCCTTGGGACATCGCAACCCTCAGGGGCTGGCTTGGCACCCTGAGACGGGAGTCCTATATGGCATTGAGCACGGCCCCAGCGGCGACCGGGGGGCATGCTGCCACGACGAGGTGAACGTTATCCGGGCGGGCAGCAACTACGGGTGGCCGGTGGTGTTCGGACAGGCCGATGATGCGCGCTTCGTGCCACCCTTGATAGAGAGCGGAGCGAACACGACGTGGGCCCCCGCGGGAGGGACCTTCTACTGGAACGGCCCATTGCGGGAGTGGCACGGCAACCTGTTCTTTACGACCCTGCGGGGCGAGCACCTGCACCGGGTAACCCTGCGTCCTCCCGACTACCAGCGGGTCGAGAAAGACGAGCCACTGTACCGTTCAGAGTACGGCCGCCTCAGGGACGCCGTGCAGGGCCCTGACGGCGCTCTCTACCTTACTACCAGCAACCGGGACGGACGCGGCAGGCCACGCCCGGGGGACGACAAAATTCTGAGGATCGTGGCCTCCGACTAATCTCCTCTCCTTTAAGGGAGAGGCTGGGTGGGGGTGCGCGTATGGCAATCCGACCACGACCGGTGGCGTACCAGGCCCCGCGCCGGCGCCCCAGGCGTTCGCCTGACGATCACTCGGCGCTTCCCACCCGAGGGTTCTTGGGACTCCTTCCCGACCTGGTCCGCGAGGGGCTCCCGCCGGAACTTCAGCAGTTCCTGATCCGAGGGCCCATGTTCAGCCTCATCGGGTTCTATTACGAGGATCCTCGAGTACATTACGAGGTCTGGCTGCAGCCACGCCTCTCCCGCGTGGAGCTTGGCCTGCATTTCGAGGGGGATGGTCCCTCCAACCTTCGGGGGCTAGAACGCATCAGCGCGCATGCCGGAGCGATCGTGGCTGCCCTGGGGCCCTCGGTGGAGGGGGAGCTTTGGGACAAGGGCTGGACCCGAGTCCACGAGAGCCTTCCGTTGGAGCGTCGCACTCCCGAGTTCGCCTCCCGCCTCGCGACGCGGCTCGCGGAGTTCATCGGCGTGCTGGAGCCGATCCAGAGAAAGGGACTATCTTGACCGACTACTCGCTGGGGCGAGCACTCGAACCTCGGCCTCCAACTGATCGCCGAGCTTAAGCCGGGCGGTCTCTAAGTCGAACCCGGCCTGGAGATTCAGCCAGAAGCGCTCGGTGGTCCCGAAATAACGTGAAAGCCGAAGCGAGGTATCAGCCGATATGGACCGCTTTCCCTGAACGATCTCGTTGATGCGTCTGGGCGGCACGCTGATATCGTGGGCCAGCCGATATTGGCTGATGCCCATGGGCTTAAGGAACTCCTCTAACAATACCTCACCGGGATGCACCGGCGGCAAAAGCTTGCTTTCCATGACTAAAAGGCCCTAGTGGTAGTCCACGATCTCTACGTTGTCGGCGCCGCCGTTGCTTCAACGGAAGCAGATCCGCCACTGGTCGTTGATTCGAATGCTGTATTGCCCCTCACGGTCGCCCCGGAGTTTCTCAAGCCGGTTGCCCGGCGGCACGCTCACATCTTTCAGGTCTTCGGCTGGGTCCAGCATTCTTAGTTTCCGTTGCGCAACGCGTTGCACATCCTCTGGCAACAACCTCGAACGCTGGCCGAAAAACAACGGCCTCGTTTGCCGCCCCTGGAAACTGCGGATCACAGGATTCGATGATAACGCGAGGCGTTATTAACGTCAAGCGTTATAGCAAGCGCTCTACGAAAAGCGGGCCAGAGCCATCAGGAAGGTGACGGCGGCGCCCAATCCTAGCTGGATGCCCAGGACCTGGCGCTGTTTGGCGGCTAACGCCTCAAGCTGAGCGGGGGCGTCTGTGGGCGCCTGCCCAGCCATGACGGCCTGGACCGTCGCCGCAATGCGCAGGGTGGTGGGGCGGGTGATGGCCAGGCCGATCACGTAGATGACCACGGCCCCCAAGAGGCCCAAGCCGATGGCACCGGACCAGAGGTGAGCGACCCTCGCTTTCTCCATGCCACCCATAAGGAAGAAGTTCACGATGCCCGCGGCCATGGTGATCTCCGCAGACCGCAAAAGGAAACGGACGGTGCGGGGTCCCACGTCGACGATGAGGGGGCCCCGGACCGCGGGCGCGGCGCGAGTCAGCGCGGGGAGCAGGATGAAGCGGAGATAGGCGAGGCCACCGATCCAGAGGATAGCGGCCCCGATGTGGACGAACATCACCAGGACGTTCAGGAAGGCCATTAGAAGCTAGCTGGCGGGCTAAGGCAAATCCTGTTCACGTTGTGAGTAGTGCGTAGGGAGTGATGAGTAGGTGGGGGGCCGTCCCCTACTCACGACGCACCACGCACTACGTCCAGCCTGGCTTTCAGGTTCACCTGCCTTAGAGACTAGGCGCGTCCCGTCGTGGTTGGGGTCCCACTCGGCCCGCCCGCAAGACCTTCGCTCTTCCACTCTGGGAGGCCCCGCATCCACCCCGGTTCGCTAACCTACGCCGGTTTCCACTTCACCAACGTCCAATCCGGCGTTGCGTCCACGAACTCGACGACCAGGGGCATGTCCACCTTCAGGTCTTCCACCCGGCAACCGACGACGTTGGAGATCATCCGGACTCCCTCGTCAGTCTGCACCATTGCGAAGGGGTAGGGCACGTCTTCGGCAAAGGCGGGGTTGATGGGCTGCCGGATGATGGTGTAGCTGTAGAGCCTGCCCTTGCCGCTGGCCGGGACCCACTCCAGGTCCGGCGAGAAGCAGAAGGGGCACTGCTCCCTGGGGTAGAAGTGGTAACGGCTGCACTTCTTGCAGCGGGGCAGCACCAACTGGTGCTGCTTGGCCGCCTCCCAGAACGGCTTGGTGTGTGGTGGATTTGAGGGCCGGGGGAGCGGTTTTTTGTATTCAGCTTGGGTCGTCATAGTCTCTAGTCTCGGGTCTCTAGTCTCGGGTCTCCAGTCTCGGGTCTCTAGTCTCGGGTCTCTAGTCTCGGGTCTCCAGTCTCGGGTCTCCCGCCCCGACTAGAGACGAGAGGCCCGAGACCCTTGACTTTCTTAGAGGGTGGCGCTCGAACCGAGCACCAGCGTGCACATCACGCTTGCGGTGCCCCCTCAGCCATTCACGAGCGCCAGATCGTTGCGGGCCACCTGCCGTTCACCGGCCTTGCCCATGATCTGGCGAGTCGCCTCCACTACGTGCCGGAAGCCACCGGCGTTGCCTATCGGCTGGCCGCCCGAGAGCTGCCCGCCGTCGGTATTGATGGGAAAGGACCCCTTGTAGGTGGTGTCGGTGTTCCAGTAGAAGTCGCCGATCTCACCCTTCTTGCAGATTCCCGCATCTTCGAGGCACACGGCCGCGAGGATGGTGTATCAGTCGTAGAATTCGGCGAACTGCATCTCCCTGGCGCTGTAGCCCGCCATCTCCAGGGCTCGACGGCCCGACATGACCACCGGGCTGAAGGTGATGTCCTGCTCTTGCCAGATGGCGGCGTGGGTGGTAGCACCGACGCCCGCGCCTAACAGGTAGGCTGGGCGGTTGGGGAAGCTCTTCGCCCGCTCCGCGGAGGTGATCACGCACGCTGCAGCACCGGAGCAGGGCATCACGCTTTCCAGCAGATGGAGCGGCTCGTTGACGAACCGGGAGTTCATCACGTCCTCCAGGGTGAGGGGCTGGCCCTGGAAGGCTGAGTTGGGGTTGGCCTGGGCGTTGAAGCGCTGATCCACGGCCATCTTGCAGAACTGCTCGTCTCGAGTGCCGTACTGGTGCATGTGGCGCATCTTGACGATGCCGTAGCCGGTGTTCGCTCCTTCGGACGGGCCGTAGGGCGCCTCCCATTCGGTGGTCATGGAGGCCGGGCCTCCGCCGCCTCTGGCATCGCCCGCGCCGGCGCGGGCCTGGAAGTCGCGGGAGCCGCCGAAGACGCAGACGATGGTGTCGGCGTAGCCCGCCTCGATGGCAGCGGCGGCGAGGCCCACAGAGGTCGCCCCACTGGACCCCATGTTGCTGACGCCGACGGAGTAGTGCGGCTTGAGCTGGCAGTACTCCGCCAGGTTCATCGGGTCGATGTTCCCAGCGTTGCACATCAGGCCGTCCACATCCTCCTTGCGGATACCTGCGTCGGTGAGGGCCAGCTGTATGGCCTCCGACATCAGGGAAGGAGTGGTGCGGCCGCCGTAGGTGCGTTTGGTGGGCAGCTCGCCGATGCCCACGATCGCGGCTTTACCGCGTATGCTCACGGTGAATCACCTCCTTGCGTTAGTCCAAAGTCCAACGTCCAAGGTCCAAAGCCTGTCCAGAGGGCAGTCGAAGGGTTCAACGTCCACCGGCTGCCAAGCACGGGGGTCATGTTAGCACCGCTGCAGGTGGGAGTTCAACGTGATAGGCTGGGAGGTTGGGGAGCGCGCCGCTTCAGGCGCATTCCCACGGAGGCGGGGGTCAACGACTGCTGCGTGAACCCGGGGTCTGGTGCGAAGCCCCCAGCGCCTACCAGTTTCCGGCGGTGCTTTTGGTTCGAGGCACATGCTGGAGGTTGACGCCGGGCCCTGCCTGCCGGTGCCTGGACCCGGCCGGTGGCGGGTTTCGTGGCGGTTACGTTCCAGGAGCAAAGGTCCTGTCGCGGTCATTTTGATGTGGCACCCCCACGACCACTGCTACAGCCCGAGACGCCGGTTTACGCCGGCGCTGGGGGTGGTGGACACGGAACTGGAGGCTGAGGTTGCCTGCCAGGACCCGCCTGGGAGCGTTATCGAGAATGCGTTCTTGATCCTGCGGACACGAGACCAGCGGGTGTTCGCCCGCCTTACCATCGAGGTGGACGGCGACGGCGTGCCGCATCAACGGTGCGAGGCGATCACAGTCCAGGATTTATGAGGGGGCTCTCATGGCGCTGACGGAGGACGATCGGGAACTGCTCCGCCGGATGAACGGCTGACACCGGCGCTGAGGAGGGGACTTCCAGGAGACCACGGGTATGGTCTCGAACAGTTTGAAGCTAGGGCTCCAGGAGCTGCTCGAGGCCTTGGAGCGGATCAAGTCCGCGCACGGGGACGACCCGGACTACCGGGAGGCGCGGGCGACGCTGCCGGCAGACTGGCCTATGTGACCTGCGTCGGAATCTCGGGAAAGAGCTTCTGCGCCGCCCCGGGGAGTTCGATAGGGACGAAGTAGCTGGCCGGGAACAGGTAGTCCTCGTCCGTCTCGTCGACGACCCGAATCATCAGATGCTTCTCGGATTCCGGTTCGGGGATGACCTGGTAGACCTTTCGAGGCTCGAGGGACACCTCTTGCCCCTCGTTCTTGATGCAGAGCACGTAGCGGTTCTTCTTCTTCATTGGACCCATCTGTTCACTCCCGGAAGCGGCGCTTCACCTTTAGGTCTCTCCTGCCGACGCCGTGCGCCTCGTCCCAGTGCACCTCAGCCACGCTGATCGTACCATCCTCGAGCCTGACTGTCGCGACGCCCTTCAGCTTTCGCCATCGCCCGGGACCGTACTGGGCTCGAACCTCTCGCAGTTCTCGGATCGACCGTCCGACGGCGATCCGTTCAATCCCGCTTATCCGGCCCAGTACCTCAACGATGGCTAGGCCACGCGGTGTCTCAGCCATTTACTGTGCGGCATCGCCCACACGCACTGGCGGCTGGCGCAGGTTCAGATCGCCAACGCCTGCCCAGTGCTCCCTCTTCCCAGTGATGGCCTGCACGTGTCCGTCCCACTCCAGGTTGAAGGCGGTGACGCCAAGCTGGACCGCGGCGCGGACGCGCTGCTGGGTGCCGGCGTCAGTCGCGTATTTGCGGATGACGTCGATCTGCCGGGAGCCGTGGCCGGTGTCCTGCTCGGCATGGAGGGCGTAGGTCTCGGCGGCCCGGTGGGAGAAGCCGTAATGGCCGGTGAGCTCCTTGTAGAGGTGGGCTGCCACCCCGTCGGGCCCGCCGTGCTGGCTCTCAACGAAGGCGAGCATGGCCAGCCCCTCCAGGGCGGAGCGCCGCTGGCAACAGCCGGTGATCATCTCGATGGCCGCCAGGGTGCCGGGCGCCGGCTCGGCCTGGTCCGCTTCCTCGCGGCTGATGCCGCCTTCCTCCAGAAATTGGAGCATGATGTCCACGTGCGTCCTGGGGCCGGACAGCTCCTCCATGAAGTTCTCCAACACCACGTCCATGATCCCATAGGCTTTCTCGGTCACGGCGTTCACCGCGATGTAGCCGAAATAGATGGGGTTGGTCCGCACCCGGAGGTAGTGCTGTACCTCACCCCTGAGGATCTCTTCCCTGGTCCAGCGGTGCTGGATGACCCCCTGGAACCAGGGGTGCTGGAGCATGGGGACCTGCCTCGCATAGGCCCATAACTCATCGATGAACTTGTCCTGCGGCTGCGGTCCTGGCATGGGCATCACCTCTCTGCACTGGTCCCCACTCGGGGAAACGTGAAGCTAGAGGGCCCGCCGGAAAAGCCCCCCGAGGTGGTGAGCCCGCCCGCCCCACCCTCGGACGCTCCGCGGCTTTCCCGCCCTCGACCCAACCGGGGCATTCCGGCCGCACTTCCAACCCAGACTGACGCCCTCTATGATATGCCGCCGCGCCGTCTCCCATGAAACATCCCTCTCCGGAGGGTGGCCCGCCCGCTCCTTCGAACGCCCCAGAACGCCGTCCCATGTTCCGCGGCTTGGCAACCCCACTCCATGGTTTCGTGCGCCGGAAGGGGGCCGAAAGGCCGATTGAGTCTGCGGAATGCAGCGCTCTTGGTGGACGCGCCACGCGTCCCGAGCTACCCCAGGACAGCGGGAAGCGTGAAGCCGCAGGCAGCGATGGCGATAAGGATGGCTGCGCCGCGCAATGCCGTGAGCCGAGGGGGCAGCATGGGTGGGCGATGGGCATCCTTGCGACCGAGCAGGTCTGTGAGTCGGGACCGGATCTCCACGGAGTGGGCCAAGTAGTAACGGGCCTTTGCCAGGTCCCCGGGAGAGATGAGGTCCTGTTCCAGGACAACCTCCTCCAGTGGACGGCCGGTTCGCTGGCTGACGGCGACGGCCTGAGACAAGGGCTCGCTGGGCACGAGCTTGTTCCGGAGCAGGACCTCCTCCAGTCGCCTTTCTTTCAGGTCGCGCTGGCGCCGCCGTTCGAGGCACACAGGGCAGTCGCCCTGGTAAACAGCATAGCGGTGGTCGCAGGCTGAACAGGTGACCCGGCCTAGGGCTCGGCGCAAGGAGTCGAGTAGCCGTCGGGCTTCCACCACACCGACGAACCCCGCCAGCAGGGCGAGCCCGGCGGAGGGTACCCGGTGCGCATGGGCGCGTGCGCGGGCCTCAGCGGCCTGCCACCAGCCGCCCACGGTGGCGCCTGCACCCTTGACGGTGTTCGCCGCGCTCTCTGCCGTGCCGGTGACGGGTGAAAGGAGGGTGGCCACGGCCGTGGTCGCCGAATCTCCGAGCCCTGCGATGCTCGGGGTGGGATCCAGCGAAGCGAGCAGACCCCGTGCGTCTGGCAGGCCTGCCCTGAGCCCTTCTATGATGTCGGTTGAGACGGCGTCCCGCATGTGCTCCCATCCGGAAAGAGCCTGCGAAAAGCCGAGAAACTGGGCAAGCCCTCGAAGGACGTCGGCTACAGGCAACGCGTTCCGGCCTGGCACGTCCCAGGATGGACCCAGTTCTGGTTGGGAGCTGTCTCCCGCGGCGTGGGGCGGGATGATGGCGTAGATCCGCTTCACCGCTTCGCTACCTGCGGTGTTTGTCACGCTGATGGTCAGCTCCTGCCTGCCTGGGGAGACCTGGGTTGGGTTGAGGAGGAGGCTGTAGGGCGGGGAACTGGCTTCTGCCAGCGGCCGTCCGTTGACGATAAGGCGAACGACGGCAATAGGCACCTCGGAGGTCGCTTCAACGTCCACGGAAACCGGCTGGATGATGGTCTCGCCGTCGGCCAGGGAAACGGTAGAAATGACCGGTGGGGCGGGCGAAGGGCGGTATTTCACCTCGGCCCGGGCCTGATCCCCTGCGGCGGCCACCCGGACCGCGACATGATAGTCCCGCGCCCCGCGAGGCCGGGGGGACGTGTAGCGCAACAGGTACTGGCTGCGCAGTTCCGTGGCGATGCGGTCGTATGCCTGGTGGAGGTCCCCGGGCGTGGGGGCGATCAGGCTGGTGCCGCCGGTTTTCTGGGCCACGCGACTGAGGACATTTCGGTCGAGGTCTCGCCCGAGGCCGATGGTGTAGACGGCCGTGCGCTCCCGGACGGCGAGATTTAGACCGTCGTCCAGGGATGCCCGACTGGCCGTATTCACCCCGTCCGTCATCAGGATGACGACGCGGCGGAGGGCCGGCGCCTCGGCGGAGAGTTCGACAGAGTCCCATAGGGCGTCGTAGAGGGCCGTGTTCCCCCCCGGTTGAAGTTCGTTAATGGCGCCGGCAAGCACCTCCCGGTTCGCGGTGAATCCGGTGAGGCGCTGTACGTGAGTCGAGAAGGCTACCACGGCCACCTGGTCCTGGGGACGCAAGCCCTGCACGAAGGCTATAGCTGCTGCCTTTTCCTGGGCCAGGTCGGCGTGAGTCATGCTGCCGCTGGTGTCGATGGTCAGCACCGCGGCCAGGGGCTCCTCCACATTTACTGCACTGGCGACCTGGAGACCTGTGACCGGAATTCCGTCCTCTGTCACCTGAAAGTTCCTCGCGTCGAGGCCGAGGACCGGGTAGCCGCGAGCGCCGAGGGCTGTCACATAGCCCACCGTGACGGGGAAATGGGAGCCGTCCACGTGATTGATGATGAGGGCTAGGGAGGCTGAGGCTTCTCCCCGACCGGCCTCCGGCCAGAAGGAACTCAGGAGCAGCAGTGCTATGACGCCGGCGCGACGCATGGGGCTACCTCCCTCCAATCATCTGGTCCATGATCTTGAGGGCAGCGGGACCAATGGCGGCGATAAAGGTGGCGGGAAAGATGAAGAAGATCAGGGGAAAGAGCATCTTCATGGGCGCCTCCCGCCCTTCGCGTTCGGCCCGTTGACGGCGGCGGAGCCGGAGGTCATCTGCCTGGATGCGGAGCACGTCGCCAACGCTGATTCCCGTCTGGTCAGCCTGGACAACGGCCGCCACGAAGGACACCAAGTCGGCGGCCTGGGTTCGTGTCGCCAGGTCTCGCAGGGCGTCCCGGCGGCGCTTGCCCAAGCTGATCTCGCCCAGGGTCCGCCGAAACTCCTCACCCAAAGGACCTCGCACCCGGCCAGCGACCCGCATGATGGCGCCCTCGAAAGCCAGGCCCGCCTCAACGCAAATCACGATGAGGTCCAGTGCATCAGGCAGGGCGCGGTTGATGGCCTTCTGCCTGGCCGCCACTCGCCCATCCAGCCACCAGTCCGGGCCTCGCAGTCCCACGTAGAAAGACAGGGCCAGCAGTGCGAGCTGGAACAGCCCGGGGGCGCTGCGGGAGGTGGCAAACAGGTAGATCGCGTAGGCAACAGGCAAGGCGATCACGAGCCCAACTTTGACGGTGAAGAACGAGTTTACGGTGAGCCCGTAGGGGTGCGCCGCCTGCTCTAGCCGCTTTTCGATCTCCTCGCTCATCTGATCGGGCGCAAAGCGCCCGATCAGGGCGGCGAAGCGGCCGGCGACGAGGCCAAGGACCTTGTCCATGAGGGGCCGGCTGAGCTCCATCTCGTACTCCGTCATGGCCTCTCCGGCTCCGTATCGTTCCAGCCGGCGCAACACCGCGTCACGGCGAGGGGAGCCTACGGCCATCACCAGCATGGCCACGGCCAGGAAAATCACCATGCTTATGACGTAGAGCGGCATTCCTGGCCCTCCTACACCTCGATGGCCGAGATTTTCTTCATGATGATGACCCCCACGACTTCCAGCGCCGCCGCCGTCCCCAGCATCAGACGACCTCGGGGGTCTTCCAGAAACGGCAGGGTGTAGTCCGGCATAGTGACGGTCATGAGCAACAAGATACCGACGGGCAGGATGCTCAGGAGCCACATCGAAAGGCGGGATTCCGCTATCAAGGACTGGATATCGCCCAGCAAACGGACCCGCTCCCGGATGGTTTTCACCGTGTTGTCCATCATTTCCGCCAGGTTACCGCCAATCTGCCGCTGGATGAGCACGCCGGTCATCACAAGCTCGACGTCGTAACTCCCCACCCGCTTCACCATGCCGGTGATGGCATCCTCGGGAGTGGCTCCGATGCTGATCTCCTGGAGCGCCTGGTTGAACTCCTCGGAGATGGGGGGAGGCATCTCCGTCGCGATCTGGGTCATTGCCTGGGTAAAGCCCCAGCCCGCCCGTAGGGAGTTGGCGGAGAGAGCGAGGGCGTCGACCAGCTGGGCTTCCAGCGCCCTAGTGCGCTGTCCCTTGCGCCTGGCGACATAGAAACGCGGGGCGAAATAGCCGAGCGCGGCGCCCGGCACCACGGCAAGCACGTTGCCCCCCAACACGAAGAGCAGGTAGGCGGCCACCGCCGAACAGAACACCCTTAGTAGCAGGTACTCCCCCACCTTCAGGGGGAGCTTCGCCTGAGCGAGATCGAAGGCCGTTTTTTGAGCCATCGGATTCGCACTCAGGAACCGGTTCAGCGCTGAAAAGCGGCTGAGGCTCCGGTCCCGCAGAGCCGAAGACGAGCCCTCGCCGGCGCCGCTGACGTCCTCGACCCGGGTATAGCGATCCAGGCGATCTCGCGTCTGGCTGCGGCCGCTGCGCAGGGCTTGCACGCATGCCATCAGCAGGAGCACAGCGGAACCGAAGGCCGCGGCACCGATACCAAAGGGGACAAAAGTGCTTAGCTCCACGGACCCACCTCCCCAGCCTGACGGCTCACGGCCGTCTGGATGGCCGGCTGGACGAACCTCGCGCCCGAGTCCGGACTGGCTTCCTGCGGCATTACCAGCCACCCCGCTTTCGGAACAAGGTGGGGGTCAGGTGGATGCCCGCCTGCTCGATCTTGTCGGCAAAGCGGGGCCGGATCCCGGTCGGCATCAGCTCGCCCAGAACTCTGCCCTCCTTGCTGATGCCTTGCTGCTCGAACACGAAGATGTCCTGCATGGTCACCACCTGCTGCTCCATTCCGGCCACCTCGCTCACGTGGGTGACCCGGCGGGACCCGTCGCGCAGTCGGCTAATGTGAACAATCAGATGGATCGCGGAAGCGATTTGCTCCCGGATGGCTCGGACCGGCAAATCGTAGCCGGACATGAGCACCATATTCTCGATGCGGGAGAGGGCATCACGGGGAGTGTTCGCATGGACCGTACAAATGGAACCTTCGTGGCCGGTGTTCATAGCCTGAAGCATGTCGAAGGCCTCCCCGCCTCGAACCTCCCCCACGATGATCCGGTCGGGCCGCATCCGCAGCGCGTTGATGACCAGCTCTCGTTGCGTAACCTGGTTCTTTCCTTCGATGTTCGGTGGCCTTGTTTCAAGGCTCACCACATGTTTCCGCTTGAGTTGCAGCTCCGCAGGGTCCTCGATGGTGATAACCCGCTCTCCCTCAGGGATGTAGGCAGAGAGGGCATTGAGCATGGTCGTCTTGCCGGTGCCGGTCCCACCTGAAACCAGGGTATTCAGGCGGGTCTCCGTGGCGGCCTTCAAGAATTCCAGCAACTCCTGGCTGATGGTCCCCGAAGCGGCGAGATCCTCGAGCTGGAACCGCTCGTTGAAGAACTTCCGGACCGTGATAGAAGGGCCCCGGATGGCCAGAGGGGGCACGATGACGTTCACCCGATAGCCTGCGGGGAGCCGTGCGTCGACCATGGGAGAGCTCTCGTCGATCCGCTTGTTCAGGGGCGCGACGATCTTCTCGACGATGGCCATCACATGGGCATCGTCTCGGAAAGAACAGTCCGCCTCCACAATGACTCCATTCCGCTCCACGTACACCTCATCGTGGTGGTTCACCATGATTTCGGAGACGGTTGGGTCGCTCAGCAGCGGCTCCAAGGGCCCGTAGCCCAAGATTTCGTCCAACAGTTCCTGGACCAGCCGGGCGCGGAGGGGTCTGGGCAGCGCCACGCTTTCCGCTAGCAGCGTGAGGTTCGCGGCTTCTTCCACACTCTCCCTGGCTTTGGCGGGCCCCCGGCTATGGACTTTCGCCGGATCCAGGTCCGCCAGCAGTTTCTGCATCAGGCGGTATTTCAGCTCGGCATATGCGGCATTTGCCTCGCCTTCGCGAGTGTCGGTGGCGACCCGGCCGTAGCTAGAGCCGCTACTGGTAAGCTGTTCCACCATCAACGAACCTCCTTCTTCCCTAGCCTATTCGGAAAGCAGATGCCAGCCGCTGGAACGGGTTCCAGGACCGGCCGCGGGCCTCTACTGGCTTGACTCCCGTGAGGGCGTAATGAAGCGACGTGATGGCTTGCGCGGCGCGGGAGGTGGGATGCAGCTCCACCAGGCTCTGGCCTGCCTGGCTCGCCATCGCGACATGAGGGTCATAAGGCACGTTCCAAAACACAGGGAAGTCGAGTGCCGCTTCGATGTCCGTCTTAGCGACGCTATTGGCTGCGTTGGCGACATTCACGACTAACTTGATCTTGTCTTCCGCGAATTCCCAATGACGCATGGTCTCCAAGTGGCGCTTGGTCACTCTGATCCCCGCCACCTCGAGGCTGGTCAGTAACAATATGTAGGTGGACAGCCGGAGGACCCGTTCTACCCGCTGATCTACGACCGTTGGGAGATCCACCACGACGTACTCGTAGGTCGCGGTCACCAAGCCCAGGATCGCGCTTAGATCCTCCCAACCCAGGTCTTCTCCTGCGGCGGGGTGCAGTGGGGCGGCGAGGAGGTGGAGGCCGGAGGGATGGGGCGTCATGAAAGTTTTGAGCAACTCAACGTCCGCTTGATCGAGGCTCTGGGCCAGGTCCATGATCCCTTGCCGGGGCATGAGGTCGAGCATCACCGCAGCCGCGCCTACGTGGGTATCGAGGTCGACGAGGGCGACGTTATGCCGTGATCGCGCCATAGAAACGCCGAGGTTGATGGCCATAGTCGTCTTCCCAATGCCGCCTTTGGGCCCAACAACGGTGATGAGGCACCCTTGCTCTACGGGATGGCTCGAACGCACCTGACGTGAGACGCGCCGGTTTTCCGCCTGCTTGACCACCAGGTCTATGGCCCGTCTGAGCTCCGCCCTTTGGACGGGCATCCCGAGGAAGTCACGAGCTCCCGCCAGCATGGCCTTTCGCATCGTGGTGGGGTTGGTCGAGGACGACAGGGCGATCACAGGGCACTCCGGGAGGCTGCTGGAAAGGGCCTCGATGGTCTGTAGTGGCCGGACGAGCGGCTCTTGCAGACCGACCAGCACCGCTGCCGGGCGGAGCTCTCTCGCCAGGTTGAAGGCCTCCGGTCCTGGTCCGGTCTCACCAACCACCACCACCTCCAGTCCAGCGAGCTCTTGCCGCAGCTGGCTTCGGGCCTGCACCTGTTCTTCGACAATGAGCACTTCTTTCATCGTCCGTACCTCGAACCTTCAATCACGTGCGTGATCCCTACGGGGCGAGCACCGGCGCCAGGGAGATCGCGGGGTCGAATTCCGCGACCGCGCTACGAGGGCTGCTAGTATCGCCAGCCGCCCGTAACGCCAAGCGCAGGTCGCAGTCGGGATGGTGCTCCAGCACAACGACCCGCTGTGCCTCCTCGGGGGTGAGGGAGAGCGTGGCAGTCTTGGCCATCGGTTTCGGCTGCGGCTGGCGGGGCATGGCCATCATAGACTCCGCGTTTCGGGACTGAACGGCCTGGACCGGCGATGCCGCCTCCTCGCCCTCTACCTGCTGGGCAACCGCCAGCACCTCGACGTTGACTAGCGAGTAGAAGACGCGGGCGATCTCGACCCGCCTGTCAGCCCCCTTTTCAGTAGGGGTGATGACACAGGACCCCAGAACGTCGACCTTGTCGCCGGGAACGATGAGCCCGCCCGCGGCGATGGTCTCGTTGACCTGGATGGCCACTGCCCGGCGTCCCTCAGGCAGCACGAAGGCCAGGCCCGATTGCTCCCGGTTCTTGAACAGCTTTGAGGCCAGGACCTGC
This sequence comes from uncultured Dehalococcoidia bacterium, assembly GCA_964590215.1. Taxonomy (GTDB): domain Bacteria; phylum Chloroflexota; class Dehalococcoidia; order SHYD01; family SHYD01; genus CAZPYZ01. The sequence continues at coordinate 15,881 of CAZPYZ010000025.1, forward strand.
TCCCCGGGCGCGATGGTCTGCTTGGTGGTCTTGCCGAGGAACGGCACCATGCTGGTGGCAGCCTCGGGATGGACGGCGCCCTTCGGGAGCTTCTTGAGTTGGAGCATGTCTTCGGTCAGAAGAGCTCGAGGAGGAATGCGCGTTTTGGCGACCACGACCTGTTCGCTGGGGTTGGCCGCCGCTTCGGCGGCGGAGATGTACCAGGTGGCGCCGCCCGCGGCCAGGAGCCCCAGCACCAGGGCGTACAGGAGAAGGTTGCGTCCGCTTTTCATATCGTTCCTCCTTTGTTGGCGCAGTGATAGGTCGCTTTCCATGCTGGGGCAAGGTCCGGACGGAAACTTGCTTGGCCTTCGAGGAACTGAGGCAGCAAGGGCT
>CAZPYZ010000026.1:0-16216 GCA_964590215.1 uncultured Dehalococcoidia bacterium
GGCTCTCGTGGGGGCCAGTTTGCCGGTCGGCCTTGACCCGCTCGAGGAGGGCGCTGGCGGGCTCGTCAGCAGGCTCCTGGGACACGAGGCGGCCTTCGAAGCCCACTTTCAGGATGGCTTGCCGTGCCTGCTCGGCGCGAACCAACTGGTGGCCGATACTCGACTCGAGGTTTTCGACCACGGAGATGCGCCGCTCAACCTCGTCCACGATGCGGCGCTGTTCGTTCAACGGAGGGAAAGGCACCACGGTGCGCTTGATTATGGACAAATTCAGATTTGGTTGAACCCCGCCCGAGGATTGTAGGCGAATGTCGTCGTAGTGCTTTTGCAGGAAGACCTTCAAGAACGGCCTGGACCTCCACGCCAGTGAGGGTCTGGCCGGCCTTCTTGGCCTCCACCGCGCCGCAGGCTTTCTGGTCTACGAAGAGGAGGTAGTCGGCTTCGCCGTGGCCGGGGGCCATGGGGAACTCGCGCACCGCGACGCCTCGGGCGGCATAGAGGTTGACGGGCTTGGGGTCCTGGAGATCCCAGCCGGCGGCCTGGAGAGCGGCATCGATGGTCTTGCGGGCTTCTGCTTCGGGGCTGGCCACAGCCGGCGCGACTCCTCGGTGGATTCGGGCCGATTATGGTGGGCGGGTTGAGGATGTGTAAAGGGCTTCAGTCGCGTGAGGAATAGTTGATGCCCGCTGGCGTTTATGCCGTAGCCTTACCCCAGAGGGTCGCAGCCATCGCGCAGCAGCTTGAGGCCTGAGGCTAAAGCCTCTCCCCAGCCAGCCGTCTCCTGAGCAGCCGCGAGGGGAGCGGGCGGTGGTGGCGACGCCGGTGGCGCCTGAAGGGCCTTTTTCCACCATCCCACGTCGTGCCAGGCGCTCAGCTTATAGCCGGCGGCGCGATAAACCCCGACGGGAGTGACTCCGAGGGCTTCGTGGAGCCCGACGCTGGCCGGCCTCCAGGATGCGCTGGCAGTCCTCCATGGTGATGGCCATGGGCTTCCGGATGACCACATGCTTGCCGTGCTGGGCGGCCAGGAGCGCGTGCTGGCCGTGGAACTGGTTGGGGGTCGCGATCCAGATCGCCTCCACCTCCGAGTCCCGGCATAGCTCCTCCATGCTCTGGTAGACGCGGGCAGCGTAACGCCGCTGGAAGGCCTGGAGCGCATGGGGCCGCAGGTCTGCGGCGGCGACGAGCTGTACCTGGGGCACCCGCTCCAGGACCGGCAAGAACTCGGTGCTGCCGAACCCGAGCCCCGCGATTCCGACCTTGAGGGGCGCTTCGTTCGTCTGACCCGGCGAGTCGCGGTCTGGTCCAGTCATCGTAGAACCCCTTACTACGCGCCCAGCACCTGCCGGTGGGCGACGATGCGTTCCACCAGGGGGCGCATCCCCAGCTCCCGGGCGATGCGCAAGGACTCATCCAGCAACCCCATCGCGGGCCGCGTCCCGAGGCCGTTCTTCAGCAGCATGTCGGCGTAATCGAAGCAGATCCAGGCCAGCTCGGGGCCCAGTCCCTTCTGCCGGCAGAATGCAACGGCCTCTTCGAAGTGGGCCGTGGCAGCGTCGGGGTCGCCCATGGTCGCTGCCGCGAGGCCCAGGACCCGCACGGAGTTGAAGGGGAACGCGGTCTTGGGGAGACCCTTGAGGTGGGCGTACTGCTCCGCGGCGGCCGCGGCGTCGTCGGTGTCAGCGGCCACCATTGCCAGGCTCGCCCGCGCGAAGAGCTTGTAGAGGCTGGGCGAAGGCGCCGCAAGGACGGCCTCGGCGGCCTCGCGGCACAGGGAATGGTCCTCCGAGGAGTGGATGATGTGGGACGCGAAGCCCAACACCCAGGCCAGTACCACGTGGTCCGCGGTGGCGCCGTGCACGGACGACCGCATGGAGGCGGCGAGCCTCTCGACGTAGTCCCGGGCTTCCGGGGCTTGTCCTGCCTGGTAGAGGCCCATTGCGGTGTACCCCAACAGGCGAGGATCCCGCGGGGCATACTGCAGGCCGCGGTCGCCCCAGTCCCTCATGGCCGCCCACTCCCCTACATGCAAGGCGACCGCCTGGTGGTTGAAGTGGGCCCGGGCCAGCCATGAGCGGTCCCGCAGCTGCTCAGCTGCCTCCGAGGCCGCGTTGGCGTATTCCCTGGCCTGGGCGTGGTCGCCCAGAAACACCAGGTCCATGGTAGCGCTGGTACCGCCTGCCACCTGGCCCACGAGGTCCTTTTGGGCCTGAGACAGTTCCAGGCCCCTGACGCTCTTCTCCAGGCTTGCCTGGTAGCGCATCTCGTAGAAATCGATGAAGCCCGCGCCCCCTAGCACCTGCACCTCCAGGGCAGCGTTCCCCTCCCGGCGGGCGATGGCCAGCGCCGCGTCGAAGGCCGCCTGGGCCGCCGCGTCGTCACCCTCCTGGAAGTAGAGCGCCATCCCGTAAGAAACCAGCAGGCCACCGGCAGCAGGGGAACCCTGTGGGACTAGCGCCAGAGCGCCCTCCAACAACTGCCGCGCCCCAGGCAGCTCCCCCGCCAGCGGCGGCAGCGCTATCCGGGCCACGTCCAGTGCACGGGCGGTATCCCCTGCGGCGCGGCAGTAGTCGAAAGCGGCCGCCAGGCTCGCCAGGCCCTCTTTCAAGTGAAGCAGCGCCATCTGGGTCCTTCCCCGTCCCGCGAGCAGGGCTGCGGTCTGGGCACCCGGGGGGCCCGCTCCCTCACGGTCGGGACTCGGATGGGCGGCGTCAAGGCCACACTGGAAGTGGGCCAGTGCCTCTTCATAGGCGTAGGCCGCCAGGGCCCGCTCGCCCGCCAGCAGAGAGTACTGCACCAGCTTCTCCGGCCCGAGCAGCGTGGCAGCTTCGGCGTAATGGTTGGCCAGCTCCGCCGCGTGGACCTCCGCTGCGTCCGCGTAGAACTCTTCCAGAGCCGCCGCGATGCGGGCGTGAAGCTGCACTCGCCGGGTGGTGGAAAGCTCTTCCAACAGGGTCTCCTGGATCAGCGCGTGGGCGAACTGGTAGCGGCCGGCGACCCGGGGCAACTCCTCGATGACCCTGGCTGCCAGGGCCTCCTCCAAGATCTCCACCAGCCGGTCACGAGAGAGGTCTTCGCCAAGGGCGATGAGCTGCTCGAGTCCGAACTGGCGGCCGAGGATCGCAGCCAGGTTGAGGGTCTGGTTGCAGCGGTCTGAGAGGTGATTGAGGCGACGGCCAATCACCTCTCGTACCCCCTCGGGGATGCGTTCCAAGTTCAAGGTCCAAGCTCCACCCTCCCCCGCCCCTTGGACGTAGGGACGAGGACCCTGGACTCCCATCTGGCCCTCTTGGACCAGCAGCCGGACGACCTCGGTGACGAACAGGGGGTTTCCCTCGGTCTGGTTGTAGACAGTCTCCACCAGCGCGTCTGGAGGCGCCCCGCCCGTAGTCAGCTCAATAAAGCGGCCCACGTCCTCGCGGCTCAGCCCACGGAGCAAGACCCGCTGGAAGAGGCGCTCCCGGGTCAACTCGCCCAGGGTCAACGTCAACGGGTGCTGCCGGGATATCTCCACATCACGGTACGTCATCACCACCAGCAAGCGGCCGCCTGCCAGTTCCCGGGCAAGAAACTCCAGGAGCAGCAACGATGGGCGGTCGGCCCAGTGGAGGTCTTCCAGGATGAGCACCAGAGGCTGTGCGGCTGAGGCAGCCTTCAGGAACGTAGCGATGGAGTCAAACAGACGGAATCGTGCCTGGTCGGGTTGCAGGGGTGGCGGCGGCGTCAGCACGGTGAGCCGCTCCCGGACGTCTGAGGCGATCTCCGCGATCTCAGCAGCGCCGGCGCCCAATTCAGAGCGCAACCGCGCGGGATCCTTGTCCCGTACGTAGCCACGAATGAGCTGCACCCAAGGCCAATAGGGCGGCGCGCCCGCCTCTTCATAGCAGCGTCCCCAGAGCACCTGAGCCTGGCGCAAGGCCGCGTAGGTGGCCAGCTCCTGAGCGATCCGAGTTTTGCCAATGCCTGGCTCACCTACCAGGGCGACCAATCGCCCCCGCCCGGAGAGTGCGTCCTCCAAGGCGGCCTTCAGTTCGCCCAACTCCCGCTGCCGTCCCACGAAAACCCCCCCGGCCAGGCTGTCCAACACGTGAGTTTCGAGTTCTGAGTCCTGGGCCGCTGGTGCCGCCCCGATCCCGGACTCAGGACTCAAGACGCTGGACTCAAGAGCGTGCAGCGCGACCAGGACGTCCCTGGCAGACTGGGGCCGTTGGTTGGGGTCCTTCGCCAGCAGCCGCAAAATGAGGGCCTCCAGGGGCCGGGGGCAGGCAGGGTTGTGCCATGAGGGGGCCACTGGCGGGGTATTCAGGTGCTGCCCAATGATGGCCACGTGGTCCTGGCCCAAGAACGGGGGGCGCCCCGTGACCATCTCATAGAGGACGCAGCCCAGGGAATAGAGGTCGCTGACCGGAGTCACGTCTCCTCCCAATGCCTGCTCCGGCGGCATGTAAGACACGGTCCCGACCATCATCCCAGCCTGGGTAAGGCGAGAACGGTCGAGGGCGACCGCGAGCCCGAAGTCCCCGATCTTAGCAACGAGTCCTGGGTCCTGGGTCCTGGGTCCTGAGTCGGGGGTGGTGGGACTTTGAACTTTGGACTCAGGACTTTGGACTGGTCCGGTCAGCCAGATATTCCCCGGTTTCAGGTCGCGGTGCACGATGCCGTGGCTATGGGCGTGCTCCAGCGCCTGACACACCTGATTTGCGATGCGCAATGCCTGATCGACGGATAGGCGGCGCCCCTCCGAGTGGGCTAGCAGTCCTTCCACATCCCCGCCAGGCAGGTACTGCGCGACGATGTAGGGTTGAATCACTCCCTCACCCTTCGCTCCGCTCAAGGGCAGGCTTTCGTGGCTCGATTCCTCGCCCATGTCGAATACCGGCACGACGTGAGGGTGATCGCCCAGCTTGCCCATGGCCTGAGCCTCTCGCGTAATGCGGTCGAGGCCTGCCCGGTCAAGACCCTCGGTCTTGATGAGGGCGAAGGCGACATCCCGGTCCAGGCGGGTGTCGTGGGCCAGGTAGACTCTCTTCTTGCCACCCTCCCCCAGAAAGCGGATGACCTGGTAGCGGCCGGACACGAAGGATGCCGGATGAGGTCGTGTTGGCTCCGGCGCGGTGAGTGCTTCGGGTAGCACCGCGGCAGTCCCTAGCACGGAATCGGGATGCCCTTTCGCGGCAAGTCCGCGGCGCGCCGCGGCGTGAAAGGCCGCCGCGTCCTGATTCTCCGGGTGGAGGGTCAGGACGTGTTCGGCGCGGTCCAGAGCCGTGGACCAGTCTTTCTTGCCCACCGCTTCTTCCGCCTCGTCCAAGAGCCGATCAATCTGCCGCTGGAGGCGCTCGCTGACCATGGGGATGGTTCCGCTCCGGTCTTGACTACTCCCAAGTGTGGCAAAGACTAGCGCTGGCTACATGGGCGTCAACATCAGCGGGGGAGTGCTCCCAAATTTCCTGAGGCAAGCGTTCCATGCTGGGCAAGAACTCGGTGCTGCCGAACCCGATCCCGGCGACGCCGACCTTGAGCGCCGCAGCTGCCCCTTCTTCTCAGCTTGTAGCCGGCAACTGGTTGCGCCACCAGTGAGCTCACTTATCCAGCCAGCTGTCAGGGGCGTAGCAGGACCGGCAGCCCCAGTGCGGCGCATAGTTCTTTACGTGAGGATGCCAGAACTGGTAGTCCGGCCCGAAGAAGAGGGCGAGATTGAAAGCGTTCTCGTTGGCGTAGCGTACCGCCTTGCGCACCAGCTCGGTCCGCCGGATGGGATCGGCCTCCCGGCGCTGGGCGATGACCATCTCGTCGAGAGTGGCGTCGTCGACCGACGAACCGCCGAGGCCGGACTTCAGCATGAACGCCGCGACGTACGAGTCGACATCTCCTGCCAGCGCCTTGGTCGCCGGTGCGAGATGGTACTCCCCGGCCCGACGCCTCCTGGTGAAGTCCACGTCGTTGAGGAGCTTGATCTCCATGTTGATGCCGATGCGCTTGAGCTGGGCCTGCAGGAGTTCGGCCTGCGTCCGCTCCCGCTGTCCGTATTGGTTGGAGAAGATGAACTCCAGCGCTAGACCGTCGGGGAACCCGGCCTCGACTATCAGCCGCCGGGCGGCCCCCGGGTCGTAGCGGAGGACCTGCTTCACCTCCTCCTGGGTGAAGGTGTCCGGAAGGGCGCCTGCGAGGGCCCATCCCCCCTTTCCCCCTGCCGCTGCCTTCAGTAACTCGTCCCGGTCAAGCCCCAGCGAGATGGCCTTGCGGAGCCGCAGGTCGCTGAGGGGAGGGAAACGGCTCTGGATGTAGAGGTGCTGCGCGGTGGGGCTGAGGTACTCGTAGACTACGGCCCCGGAGATGTCCTTGCGCACCTGTTCTGCGTGTTGCGCGGTGTAGCCTCCGCTCAGCAGGTCGAGTTGCTGGGCCTGGAAGGCGGCCAGGGCGGCCCCGTCGTCTGCCACCACGAGCCAGCGGATCTCGTCCATGTAGGGCTTCCCGGGTTCCCAGTAAGCGGGGTTCCTCTTCCAGACCCAGCGGGTGCCCTTCTGGGAACTCGCGGCGTCCAGTTGGTACGGCCCGGTCCCGGCGACGCGGTCCTTGAGGTGCCCGTCTTCCTCGTAGATCTCCCTCGGCACAATAGAGGCCCACTCCCAAGCCGCGTAGTTGAGGAACGGGGCGAAGGGCTCCTTGAACTGGACGACCACGGTAGAGGGGTCCGGCGTCCGGACCGCCTCCAGCCCCTCGAACAGGGAGTCGATCTGCCCCCGGGGCAGCCCTTTGTCCTTGAAGGACCCCATGCGCGTGTAGTACTCGAAGCTCCACTGGACGTCCGCAGGGGAGAGCTCGCGGTCCCCGACCGGAGGCAGACCGGCGTACTTTACCCCTTTCCTGAGGTGAAAGGTGAAGGCCCGCGCATCCGGAGACACCTGCCACCGTTCCGCCAGCTCAGGCTGGGGGACCAGCTCGGCATAGGGGACATCCGGCCCACGCTTGAACCCGAGTAGCTGGTTGTATGCCATCCCGAGGCCGTTCCAGTTGTTGCTGGTCTTCCCGCTGTAGCTGAGGTCCCAATCGAAGGGGTCGCCCGCCACCCGAACGTTAAGTACCCCTCCATACCTGGGGCCGGCCTCCCGTGGAGGGGGGGCCGTCAGGGGAGCGGGCGTGCACGCCAGGACCAGCAGCGCCGTGGACACCAACGCGATGAAAGATAGCAGTGCCATGGCGGTTCTCCTCTGTTATGGCTCCAGGTCCACCACCCGGTACCCCAGCTGCTTGTACACGCGGTTGGAGACGGAGAGCAGTCGGGCCGGCGTGGCGGGGTCTGTGTTGAAATGCTGGAACACGCTGTTCTGAGGCACCCAGATGAGGTCGCCGGCCTTCCATTCCCACCGGGTCGGCTCCAGCGCGACCCGCGCAAGGTAGCGGTCGCTGATCTCCAGCGCTACCTCCCAGTGAAGGTCGTAGCCAGAGCCTTCCAGCACGTAGCAAATCTCGTCCGCCATCTGCCAGCGCCTGCCTGAGCGGCCGCTGGGCGGGAGCGCCAGCAGAAACGCGTCCGTGGCCTTGATCCGCAGCGGGACGTGGGCCGCTGCCAGCCAGCGGATGCGCCCGTGGGGAGTCTCCTCCCAGGGGGTGTCGGCCGGTTTGATGACTTTCTTCAGGGCGAGGTCCTCCGGCACGCGGGCCACGGTCCAATCCATGGGAGGGCCCCAGCGCTCGTCGTCGGCTGGCTTGTGGCCAATCTCGCCCTGCTGCCAGAGGCCGAGAAAGAGCCACAAGGGCTTGGCCTTGACGATGAGGGCCACGGAACGGCGCTCCGGGTCGGCGTTGTTGTGCCAGTGGACGCTGTCGTTGTGCACGGCCACGGCATCGCCGGCGTCCCAATCGTACCGTTCGCCGTCGTGGAGCTCGTAGCCCCGGCCTTCCAGGATGTAAAACAGGGCCTCGTTCTGGTGGCCGTGCCCCTCGTTCTGTCCCAGGGGAGGCACGATGGAAAAGCTGATGTGGAGGCTTTGGGTCAGGAAGGGCTCGTTGCCGGGTTGGATGATGGCGCCCTGGTAGTCCTCGCTCTCCCCGATGCGGGCCGGGATCACCCTGGGCACCGAAGCAAGGCGCCGGCGCCGCTGCTCGTTCAGGTTGTACTCCAGGCTCTCCACGCCCCGCACAAAGACCCGAGGGCGAGTGAAGAGGCGTGCCGTATGGCCTTCTCCTCTGCTAACGGCTTGTGTCATAGCGCGCTCCTATCCCTGGATCCTGGCCTCCTCATGGGGGAAGGGGTTAGACGGCGTCCACGTTGCTGCCGGGCCGGGCGACCATGAGGTGCTTGATGGTCTCCACCCAGGGCGCCGTCTTCGGCAGCAGCACGCCCGGCCCTCGCACCCGGTAGGCTTCCGGCTTCTGGACGCCGGGCGGCGTCGCCCCCTGGTCCCGAAGGGCTCTGGCCGCCTGGAGCAACCGGCGTCGAGCCATGATGATCCCCGTATCGCTCACGCCCAGGTGCTCCCCGGTGCGGTCGTAGATGGCCCCCATGCTCTCCTGGACCGCCTGGTCCTGCATGCCCTGGTTGGGGACCCCGCAGAACCTCAGCGTCTTCTCGGCCTCGTAGTCTCGCTCGTAGTCGTTCTCGCGGGTGGCCCGGGGCCGCCAGGCGCCGTCGGGCTGGCTGGTGGCAGGGAGGAGACCGTTCAAACCTACGTGCCGGCCCGAGCCGGGATAGGTCTTCATGCGGGTTAGCTCTTCCTCAGTCAAAGCTCGCCGCGGGTGCCAGGTGTAGCTCCAGGTCATGGTGTTTTCGTCATCCATGGGCACGTAGGTGTGGAGGTTCTGGGATGGGTCCTCGCCGTACGGAGAGTTCATCGCATGGTGAGGCATCAGGAAGTGGTAAGTGCGCCAGTAGTAATGGTCCTGGTCCGCGTCCCGCCGCGCCCCGATGAGCACGCCGTAATCGGTCTCAACCGCCTCGAAGTGGGGGTGCCTGTCCCGGGCCTTGTACAGGTTGCCTGCGGAGCCGCCGCGACGGAGCTCCGCCAGCTGCGGCAGCGCCTGCGGCACGGCCCGGTGCGCCGCGACGGTGCTGTGCAGGAAGGCGGAGTGACTGGAGTCAATGGCGCCTTCGTAGGCCTGCACCCAGTTGCAGTGCTGCCACCGCTTCGAGATGTAGACGTTCTCCTCGGGCAGCAGGGCAAACTCGAACTCAGGCAAAGGCGGGGGAGGGTCCAGGGGGCCCAGGTAGGCCCAGATAAGGCCGCCCCACTCCCTGAAGGGGTACGCCCTCTGCCGGACCTTCTGCTTGAAATTGCTCTCGGGGGGTTCGTTGGGCATGTCCACGCAGCGACCCGCGACATCGAACTTCCAGCCGTGGTAGACGCAGCGCAGGCCATCTTCCTCGTTGCGCCCGAAGAACAGGGAGGCGCCGCGGTGCGGGCAGTTATTCGCCAGCAGCCCGGTGCCGCCGCTGCTGTCCCGGAAGGCCACCAGGTCCTCGCCCAGGAGCCGGACCCGCAGAGGCGGGCAGTCGGGATCCGGGAGTTCCGACTTCAAGAGCACGGGGTGCCAGTACTGGCGCAGCAGGTCGCCCATGGGGGTGCCGGCTCCAATGCGCGTGAGGAACTCGTTCTCTTCCCTGGTCAGCATGCCCGCCTCCTGTCAGCCTGTGGTGTGCCGCCCAATGCTAGCCCGATGTGCCTGCAGGGTCAAAGTACTTAGCATCCCCTATGCCGTCAGCAGCCCCTTGTGCTTCAATGCCCGCTCCAGGGACGGCTGCATCTTCATCTCCCGGAACTCGGCGATGGCGAAGTCGAGGTGGTCCAGCGCCTCGGCGCGCTCTTCCCGGTAATGCTCAAGCAAGAGCTCCGCCAGCTCTAGGCGGGTGAGGGCGATCTCGGGGCGGAAGCGGACACGGGTGCAGACCTCCAAAGCCTGGTTGTAATACCCGCGAGCCTTCTCAGGGTCACCTTGGAGGACTGCTGCACCACCGCACAGGCGGCCAATGTTATAGATCATTTCAGCCTCTGTGTGCAGCAGCCCGGCCAAGGGGGCCATCCGCCTCTCTAGGATTCCAGCCGTCTCCGTGTCTTGCACGACCACCGCGGCTTCGAGGAGATAACGGAGAACCGAGGCTGACGTAGGGTCATCCGGCTGACTCATGTCCCTGGCTTCAAAAAAGCCAGTCAGAATCTTCCTGACCTCTTCCCCTTGGCGAGCATGGGCAAGCAACAACGCCCGCTGCGCCCAGTAGACGCCGCCGGTGAAAAAGAACTCACCACGTGCTTCCGGGAGGCGTCCCAATGCCTCCTCAGCACGGCCCAGATAGACCAACGCACGGCGGGTAGCCCGTCCGGCCGCCAGGCGCCCGGGCTGTTCCCGCCCTAACTCCACCCCACGGGTTTGAATACGATCAGCCAAGGCTGCTACACTTTCGAGCTCGCCCGCAAGGAGTCCAAGAATCCCTTCGATTTGCAGGGGCACAAGTGCCGCGCCCGCATCCCGCGATTGGGTGGCCGCTTCTCTGGCGCGTTGCCATTGCTGTTCTGCCTGAGATCGGCGTCCCCATGTCACAAACGTTTCTCCCAGACGAAGAAACAGAAAGGCGAGACGGCCACTGCCGACCCCTTCCAAGGAGCGGCCGGCCACGTTTTCAGCTATTCGGATACGTTCTGCGTGGACTTCGGGAGGGGTTGTCAAAGCGGACAAGAAAGGCAACGCGCTATGAACCAGGGCATCCGGGTCATTGAGTCGCTGCGCCAGATCCGCGGCTCGTAGCTCAAGGGATCGGGCCGTCATGTCGTCACCCGATCTCCGGGCGACTTCAGCCATCGATAAACCGGCGTATACGCGCTCCACGCTATCGGGCCTGGCATATCGGTCCGCTAGCTCGGCCCAGCGGCGCGCTTCCGGACCGGCAACCGTAATGTTGCCCAGGTTCATCAATGACCGCCAAGCCATGTGACACGCCTGGAAGGCACGCCGTCGATCCCCCAGGGCTTCCGCAGCTGCCAGCGCCTCCGGGGCGCATGAGTCAACTACGCGTTGGGCCTGTCCAGCAGGTCGTAGCGCTCCTCCGAGCGACAGAAGCAGGTCACACCGCTTCGCCTTATCGTCTGGGTTAAGTACCTCCTGGGCCTTCAGCGCCCGGTCCAGATGCCCCACCGCCTCGCCGTAGGCGTACACACTCATGGCCCGCTGAGCCGCCAGATCGCCATAGGAGACGGCCTTACGAAGATCCTCCGGGTTAGACGAGTGGGCGAAATGCTCCGCCAGCTCGACCGCGTGCTCGTCCAAGCGCCGGGCGTGGACGTCTTCCAGGGCGCGGGCTACCTGCTGGTGCCACCTGATCCGGCGGGCCGAGAAGATCTCCTCGTAGAGGGTCTGGCGGAAGAAGGCGTGGGTGAAGCGGAAGGCCAGAGCGCCGCCGGCGGCTGAGTGCTCCTCGATGACCGCCCGGTCTTGCGCTTCTTCCAGCGCCTCGATGACTTCATCTTCTGCAAAGCCCGCGACGATCTGGAGAACGTCCAGGCGGAACTCCCGCCCAATGACGGAGGCAATGGATAGCACCTGGTTGGATTTCTCGGACAGGCGCGAGAGTCGTTTCCCGATGACGTCCCGCAACCCTTCGGGGATTCCGCTGTCGGGGTCGCCCCCATCAGGCCGCGAATAACGGCCGCCTTCGCGCACTACGAACCCCTCCTCGACCAAATAACGGAGCACCTCCTGGACGAACAGCGGGTTGCCTTCCGTCTGGCGGTGGATCGCCTCGGCGCTGCTCCAGGGCACCTCCTGGCCGCGGATGACACCCATCATCCGGTGGACCTCGTCCACGGTCAGGCCACGGAGCGACACCCGCAGGAAGTTTTCACTCCGCCGCAGCTCGGCCAGAGCGCTGGAGAGAGGATGCGCCCGGTCCACCTCCACGTCCCGGTAAGTGCCGGCGACCAGGAGCCGGGCTCCGCCCAGGTTTCGTGAGAGGTGCAGCAGCAGGTCGAGGGTACCCCGGTCGGCGTCGTGCAGGTCCTCCAATACCAGGAGCAAGGGCTGGACCTGGCTCACATTACGCAGAAAGCCCGTCACTGCCTGGAGTAGCCGCCAGCGCTCCTCGTCGGGGTCATCTGGCGGCCGGAGTTCGACCTGCACGCGATCCCGGATTTCGGAAACGATCCTGGCCACCTCGCGTGCGCCGGTGCCCAGGTCCTGTTTCAGGCCGTCCAAGTCGCGCGCCAGGACGTAGCTCCGCATCGCCTCCACGAATGGTAGGTACGGCAAGGAGAGAGAACCTTCCTCGTAGCAGTGGCCGACTAGAGCCTTGCCACCCCGTAGCGCCACGTAGATCGCGAGCTGCTCGCACAGGCTGGTCTTGCCGATGCCGGGCTCACCTACCACCATGACAAGGGCTCCCTGGCCGGACAGGGCGGCGTCGAAGGCGCCGTGGAGCTGGCGCAGCTCCTGTTCGCGACCGACGAACACGCGGCGATATAAAGGGTTGGTCTCGAGTCTCTGGTCCCGGCTCTCTGGTTCCGCTTCCCCTGCTGACTCGAGACCCGAGACGAGAGACTCGAGACTCCGCTGCACCTCTGCCGCCGAGGCAGGCCGCTTCGCCGCGTCTTTTTCCAGCAACCGCAAGATCAGGGCCTCCAGGCCCGGCGGGCAGTCCGGACGGTGCCAGGTCGGGGAAACCGGCGGCGTGTTCAGGTGCTGCCCGATGATAGCCACGGAGTCGTCGCCGATGAAGGGCGGGCGACCGCACACCATCTCGTAGAGCATGCAGCCCAACGAGTACAGGTCGCTCCGCGGCGTCACTTCGCCGCCCATGGCCTGTTCCGGCGGCATGTACGACACCGTGCCCACCATCATCCCCGCCTGGGTCAGCCGGGAGCGGTCCAGGGCCACCGCCAGGCCGAAGTCCCCTATCTTCGCTACGCCCTCTGGCGTAAGCCAGACGTTGCCTGGCTTGACGTCCCGGTGCACCAGCCCATGCTCATGGGCGAACTCCAACCCCAAACAGACCTGTTGAGCAATCTTTACTGCGTGTTCGATAGGTAGCCTGCGGCTGGCGGCCTGCTCCAGCAACCCCTCCACATCACCACCTGCCATGAACTCCGTGACCAAGAATGGTTGCTGGGTGATGGGTGAAGGCAGCACTCCCTCACCCTTCGCTCCGCTCAAGGGCAGGCTCTCGTGGCTCGGTTCTACCATCCCCATGTCGTGCACCGTCACGATGTGGGGATGCGTCCCCAGCTTCCCCATCGCCTGGGCCTCCCGGGTGATGCGCTCCTGGCCTTCGGCATCCAACCCCTCAGTCTTGATCAGGGCGAAGGCGACGTCCCGGTCCAGCAGGGTGTCGTGGGCAAGGTAGACCCGCTTTTTGCCGCCTTCGCCCAAGAACCGCTTGACCTGATAGCGGCCGCGGACGAAGGAGGTGGCCTCAGGCCGGGAAGCGGAAGCCGCCGGGGGGGAGGCCGGGGCAGGCGGCTCCGGACCTGCCAGGCGTGTCCCGCAGCCCATACAGAAGCGGGCTTGCCCCGGCAGGTCCATGCCGCACTGGGGGCAGCGGAGGCTGAGGGGCGCCCCGCAAGACATGCAAAACTTGGCCTCTGCCGGGTTTTGGCGGCTGCATGAGGGACATTGGCCGGTGGCAGCGTCAGGCATGCAGGATCTCTCTGCGGGCCAGCGCGTCTTGCACATAGAGGGGCATGCCCAGGCGGCGGAAGTCCGCGAGGGCCTCGTCCACCAGGCCTGCGCTGCGGTCCCGGTCTCCGGGCCCATCCCGCCCTCGCAGGGCGTCGGCGAGGGCCAGCCGGCAATGGGCCAGCTCCACGAGCAGGCCCTTCTCCTTGCACTGGGCGGTCCCCCGCTCCAGGTGCACGACCGCTTCATCCCACCGCTCTCGGGCGGCGGCCATGACCCCCAGCGCCCGCCGGACGGAGGCTAAGGCCGGACCGGCGGCGTCGGCCATGGCCAACAGGTCGGGCTTGCCGGCGAGTCGCTCCTCACAGAGTCCCATCGCCTTCCTGTCCCGCTGGACCGCCGCCTCCATCGCGATGGTCACGTCCTCATCAAGGGACCAGCGGGGCGAATGAGAGAGCAGTTCGGCGGCCTGGCGGAAGGCCTCGGCTGCGGCCGCGGCGTTCCCCAACCGCCGCTCGATCTCAGCCAGCCGTGCCGGGTGAACCGCGCCGATCCGGCCCGCGCCAATCCTCTGGGACATAGACTGGGCAAGCAGGCGTCTCGCCCGCGCCTCCACCAGATCGCCGCGGGCGAGGGCGAGCAAGCTCCGGTGCCGCTCGATGCGGTGGTCCGGTTCCCCCCTTGACCACTCCACCGCCCGCTGCACCTCCCGTTCAGCGTCCTCCAGCAGGCCGCCGCAGTACTTCACCAGTGCCATGGACAGAGAGAAGGTGACCACATCGTAAGGGTTGCGGGCCCGAAGGCCGTATTCCAGGAACCGCTGTGCCCGCCGCCGGGCGTCTTCCAGGTCGCCCTGCAGCATCGGCCACAGCACCCGGTTGTGGGGTCCCTGCCACAGGGCCACCCGGCGGCCCGCGGCCTCCTCCAGCCGTTCCAACCGTTCCTCAAGCTCCGGGAGGCGCTCGACCTCGAGGTTGTTCCGGGCCAGCAGGAGTGTTGCCTGGGCTAGCCAAAGGTCTGCTTGCTTGGACCGGAGTCGGGCCGTCAGGGCTTGGGCCTGCTTTCGGTGCTCCTCACCCTCCTGCTCCCTCCCAGAAGCCCCTAGAACGAAAGCCAGCCGGGCGTGTAGTAGAGCCGCCGTCTCCGATTCCGGGTCAGGAAGGGCGTTTAGCCCGTCGAGCAGGATCTGCGCCAGAAGCTCATTGCGCACATACCCTGTGCTCACCAGGGCCACCGTCAGTTCACCGACCCGCTCTCCGTCGCCCTGCTCCCGGGCAAGGTTGATGGCCCGCCTGTAGTTCCTGAAGGCGTCCACCATCCGGTAAACCCCCCGCTGTGCCCTGGCCAGCCCGCTGCGCAGGTCGATCATATCGTGCCCGAAGGATTGGCCCTCGTCCTCGACGATCGCCAGCACAGCCTCGTAATGCCGGATCGCTTCTTCGTAGGCGTAGGTCGCCTCAGCGCCCCCTGCGGCCAGGACCGCGTAGCGCACGGCCTTTTCTGCAAGGCCGCCCAGGGTGGCCGCCTGGCCGAAGTGGTAGGCCAGCTCGGGCGCGTGGCGCTCCGCGTGCTCGCCGTAGACCCGCTCCAGGGTCTCACCGATGCGGCCGTGGAGCCTCACCCGCCGCGTGGTCGAGAGGCCGGCAGTGAGCACCTGCATCGTCAGTCCGTGGACGAAACGATAGCTGCCGGCACGCCGCTCCTGCTCCTCGATGATCCGGGCCGCGGCCGCTTCCTCCAACAGCTCCAGCAGGGGGTCCTCCTCCTTCCCTGTCAGTTCCCGGAGGACTGAGAAATCAAACTCGCGCCCCACCAACGCGGCCATGGCGAGTACGCCCCGACCATCTTCCGAAAGCCGGTCCAACCGTCTCCCGACGACCTGCCGCAGGCCTTCCGGGATGGCCAGAGAGGTCGGGGCTGCGTCGAGCTTCCCCTCTTCGGCGAGGAGCCGCACCATCTCTTCCACGAAAAGCGGCACGCCCTCCGTCGCCTCGTAGACGCGGGCGGCCAGGCCCGCCGGCAGCGCGGACCCGATGAGCCCTTCCACCATGCGAGCGGTATCCTCCCGGGAGAGTCCCCGCAGGGAGAGGCGGCGAAAACGGCGCTCCTGCAACAGCTCCGGGAGCACCTGGTTGAGCGGGTGGCTCCGTTCTGTCTCCACGTCCCGGTAGGTGCCGATCATCAGCAGGCGCGCCTCCCGGGTTTCCTGGAGCAGGAACTGCATTAGCAACAGCGACGGGTGGTCGGCGAAGTGGGCGTTGTCCAGGACGATGACGAGGGGCTGCGAGGCCCCGGCGTTGCGCAGGAAGGCGCCGATGGCATCGAACAGACGGAACCGCTCCTGGGCCGGGTCCCCCGGCGTCGGGGATGCCAGGTCCGGCAATCGCTCACGAATCTCGGAGAGCACCCGGGCCACCTCCGGCCCGCCGCTGCCGAGTTCGGACCGGAGGGTGACGGGCTCCCGGCCCCGCACGTAGCCCCGCATGGCCTGGACCCAGGGCCAGTAGGCCGGTGCTCCCTCACCGCGGTAGGATGCCCCCCACAACACGGCGGCGCCTCGAAGGGACGCCGCATCGGCGAGGGAGGGATGGCGGAAGTGTACGAGGCGGTCGCGCGCGGG
>CAZPYZ010000027.1:0-16105 GCA_964590215.1 uncultured Dehalococcoidia bacterium
GTCGGCAGCGTCAGATGTGTATAAGAGACAGCAGGAATCTACGTAACTGTCCATGTTTAGGGGTCAACAAGGGGGAAAGGATTCCGTGCCCCCTGGCCTTCGAGGGCCTCAGGCAACCCCCCCGCCAGGCGGCCGACCAGCCTCGGTGAAGGGTGTTATTCGTCCCGCCGCAGCCGGCGATCACGGCGAGCGCGTGCCCCCAGCCGCACATTGAACCTCCTCCCCCTGGTAACGTACCGAACCTGCTCGACCGTGGTCTCGCTAGACACCCGCCGGGCGCGGGAACCAAAGCCGTCGCAGCACCTCCACCACGACGGGAGGCCCGCATACTTCTCTGGGTTTTCGCTCGGGCGCGCTGTCGCGGAGCTGCGCCCCGTGGGTTGCCTTCTTGTCTACGACACGTTGATGCAGGGCCTGACGGCCATCACGCTTCAGCTCGACACCGCCGGCGTGCTGGTGGACCCGGATACAGATGCCGTCCGAGTGCACGTGAGGCAAGCGCTGCCGATGGCCCAGGAGACGATGACTGAGACGCGAGCCGCCATCCAGAACCTGGAGCGCTGGCGCTGCGCGGGCAGGGCCTAGACCAGGCGTGGCTCACCGCGTAGCCTGGCACGTCTGCGACGGCTCGGTTGCGCCGTGTGGTTACTCCACCGCAAGCTTTGCCGCGCCGTGCGCGACCCCTGAAGGGGTTACCTCGCGTCCTCTGGCGCGATCTGGGCCCGGGGGTAATCGGCGGCGACCTCGAGCGTGAGCGCTTCCTCCGGGATCAGTCCATAGTCCCTGGCGAGCAGGCCTCCGTTGGCCAGGTAGACCTTCTTCTTACCCCCTTCGCCGGGGAAGCGGACCACCTGATAGCGGCCGCTCACAAAGGACGACGGATGGGTGGCGGCAGGTTCCCCGCTCCCTTTCTCAGGGGACACCGCGGTTGGCGACGCCGTGGCTCGCCGCTCGGCCGCCGCCAGTAGCGCCGTGGCGTCCTGGTTCCCAGGGTTGAGCGCGAGCACGTCCTCTGCCTTCTGCGGCACCCCGGCCCAGCCGGAGCGTGCCCGGACTTCATCGGCCTCGTCTAACAGCTGTTCGGTCCGGCGCTGCATCCGGCCGCTTGTCACGGCTGTTGTGACCCCGCACCATGGGGAGAGCCGCCTCCATGTGGCAGGAGACCCGCCTGCCCCACCGCTTCCTTAAAGCGGCGAAGGAGGTTGAGGTGCTCTCCCACGGTGGCGCACCCCGCGTTTGACGTCGTCACCGACAGCCCCGTCACCCCCAACGCTTGCCAGGAGGCGACCTGCCGGGTCCAGTCCCCCGGACCGCTCGAACGTAAGGCGAGGCGGCCATGGATCCCCAGGTCCGCGGGGCTTCGTCCCGCGTCCACGGCATAGTGCCGCACCCGCGCAATTTGTTCGTCCAGGCCGCCATCGGGCCGGCCTTCCGGTAACCACCCATCGGCCAGCCGGGCGGCTCGTCGCAGCACTGGTTCGGCGTTCCCGCCCATCCAGAGGGGGATGGGCCGCTGCACCGGCAGCGGGTTGATCCCGGCCTCCGTGATATGGTGCCACCGGCCATGAAAGTTGACGGATTCCTGAGTCCAGAGCGCCCGGAGCACCGCGATCTGCTCCTCGATGCGGCGGCCTCGCGTGTGGAAATCTTGCCCAAGCTGCCCGAACTCCACCCGGCTCCACCCCACGCCAATCCCGAGGCGCAAACGCCCGCCGCTGAGCAGGTCCACCTCGGCCGCCTGTTTCGCAACCAGGGCGGTCTGCCGCTGGGTCAGCACCAGGACCGAAGTGGCCAGTCCGATGGTGCTCGTGCATGCGGCGATGTAGGCCAGGTTGACCAGGGGTTCCCGGTAGCCCTGCATTCGTGTGGCCGACGAGCCCGAGTCCCGCAGCGACATGTTGACGGTGAGAATGTGATCCGCCATCGCCAGATAGTCAAATCCGAACTCCTCCAGACCCTGGACGAAGTCCCTCAGCGCGGAAGGGTCCTGGGCCGTGCTGTCGTAAGGAACAGTGGCGCCGAGATTCACCCTATTGGCTCATGGTTGTCGCGACATCGTCTTCGTCGTGGGCGCGTTCCCGAATCGATCCTCGGTCCTCGCCTCGCAAGGACCGGCCCGAATTATAGTGCAACCCCCCCTTTCGAGTTCGACAGGGGGCATCGGGCATCACAAGCCTCGCAGGCGCGATTTGACTGGCCCCACGCCGAGGCGCGATGATGCCGCAATTCTGAGGGGAGGACGCCCATGATCCCGCTACGCCAGCTTCCGGTGGGCCTTCTGGCCATTGCCCTCAGCGCGTGCAGCGCCCAAGTGAGCGTCCCTCCAGGCCCGGGGGACGCCGGCCCCGTTCGAGGCGGCCAGCTCAATAATCGGGTTTCCAACGACCCTCTCGACTGGGACCCCAGTTTCGAGGGAGCAGGCTCGCCCCAGGAACAGGGGCTTGCCGCGGCCTACAATGGCCTCCTCTCCTTCCGGCGCGGCCCTGACCTGGCGTACACCGACATGGTGCTCCAGCCGGGGCTGGCGGAACGCTGGGAGGTGTCCCCTGACGCCAAGCGTTTCACCTTCCACCTTCGCCGGGGCGTTAAGTTCGCCAACCTCCCGCCCGTTAACGGCCGGGACCTTAAGGCCGCGGACGTGCGGTGGAGCCTGGAATACGCCACCAGGACCGGCGAGTTCGGGGGCAAGAACCTCCCGCCCGGCCGGCAGGAGTACATGTACGAAGGCCTGGACCGTATCGCAACCCCGGACGATTACACGGTCGAGGTCTCCTTCAAAGAGCCCTTCGTGCCATTCCTCTCGTTCTCCGGCTCTGAGCGCAATCCGGTTGTGCCCCGGGAGATCTACGACCAGGACGGCCACCTGAAGGACCGGATCGTGGGTACTGGTCCTTTCCAGCTCGACCTTCAGGCGTCCCAGAAAGGCACCCGCTGGGTGTTCAGGAAGAACCCTGGCTACTGGGATGCGACCAAGCCTTACCTGGACGAGGTTCGCTGGTTGGTACTGTCCAATGATGCGACGGCCGTGGCCGCCTTCCAGACCAAGCAGATTGACCGCCTGGACACCCTGGAGCATCAGGACTATAAGGAGCTATCCCGGCTCGCTCCTGACGCCCAAACCTTCAAGTACCTCCAGCCCTATGCCAACAATATGCGCCTGTCTCACGTGGCGGGAAAGCCGACCACCGACGCGCGGGTGCGCAGGGCCCTCACCCTGGCCCTGGACCGGGATGAAATTAACCGGGTGTTCGCTGGCGGTGAGGGGGCCTGGGCGCTCTCGGGTGCCTACGTTGGCCTGTTCTCCGACGCAGAGATCAAGGCCCTGCTCAGATACGATCCGGCGGAGGCAGCCAGGTTGCTCGCCGAGGCCGGCTACCCAGGCGGCCTCAACCTGGACCTCGTGACTGACGACGTGCGCTCCCCCGCCGAGATGACCCTTTTCCAGCTCCTCCAGGCTCAGTTGAAAAAGGCCAACGTGAACGTGGAGATCAAGATATTCGACCGGGCCACTCAGCGGGTGAAACGGCGCTCCGGCGACTACGGCCTCGATATCACAACCGGACAGGGTTCCCTGGTGGGGGTGGACAACGACTCTATCCTCGTCGCCCAGTTCCACAGCGCGTCCGCCGCCAACGACATCAAGGTCAAGGACCCGGAGCTGGACCGGCTGGTGGAAGCTCAGCGGCGGGAGCCGGACCTCGCCAAGCGGCGGGAGCTGCTACGCGCGGCTGTGAAGCGTATCGCCGACCAGGTGCTGCAAATCGGGCTGATCTACGTACCCAAGTGGGAGATGGTGCAGCCCTACGTGAAGGAGAACTATCCCCACTTCAGCACTCGGTCGCCCTACCTCACCTCGTGGATCAGCAGGTAGCTCGCCGGTTTCCGTAGGGGCAGACCCGTGTGTCTGCCCTGGGCACGAGCGCAGGTGCCTCCCTACGAATCACTGGCCCTATCCACAACAAGCGACCAACCAACCGTCTACGCCTGTAGGCTCCGCTCCCGGTAATCCGCCAGGGCCTTCTTGAGGGTGGTCTCGGCCAGCACCGCGCTGTGGAGCTTGCTGGCCGGCAGGCCACCGAGGGCATCGATGACGGTCTGACGTGTGAAAGCGGTCGCTTCCTCGACTGAGCGGCCGATAAGCAGCTCGGTGAGGATGCTGGCGGCGATAGCGGCGCCACTGCATCCCTTGAGCTGCTGCTTCGCGTCCACTATGCGCCCGTCCTCGACCTTCAACGTCAGGGTCAGGAAGTCTCCGCAGACGGGGTTCACGTCGGCGCCGAACGCGCTGGGATGCTCGATGACGCCGGCGTTCCGCGGGCTCTCCGCATGGTCCATGGCGACGTCCGTGTAGCCGCTTGGGGAGGTCATCAGAACAGCCTAGACGATGTCGGAGACCTGGAGCACCCCGTCCGGAAAGGCGATTGGAGCAATCGCCTGCCCTGGCGCTAGAGTAGCGACCTCCTCGTACCTTTCCCCGCCCGGGCGGCGGTACACCTCGATCTCCCGCCGGCGTATGTTGACGATCCAGACCTCAGGGATGCCGAACCGCCCGTATATCCGCAGCTTGCGTCCGCGATCGTAAACGAGGGACCTGTCTGAGACCTCCACCAGCAGCAAAACGTCTCCGGGGCTGGGGTGGGCGTTCCGGTAGTAGTCCGCTCGGGGCCGGAGCAGCAGGAGGTCTGGCTGCGGTTCCGAGAAACCGTTCAGGCGGACCGGTCGCTGCACCCTGACCAGCGCTCGCCCCGCCAGCCGCGCGGCGAAGACGTTGCGTAAGTGGTCAGTGTCACCCTGATGGCCCGGACCGATAGGAGGTATACAGATGATCTCCCCTTCGATGAGCTCCACCCGGTTATCCTCGTTCAGGATCCCCGCCTTCGCCATGCGGTAGTACTCCTTCACGGTGAACCGGCGGGGTGCCGGCTTGGCGGCAGGCGCATTCGTGACCCGGACCGCGCTCATCGTGTCCTCCCAGCCGCAGAGGGGACCGCGCGCAGCCGTTCTATCAGCGGCTGCAAGACTTCGAGCAGATAGGCCACATCCTCGTCGGTGTTTGCCCGGCCCAGGGTCAAGCGGAGGCTCGCATGGGCCACGTCGGCGGGCAAACCGAGCGCGGTGAGGACGTGGGAGGGCTCCAGAGAGGCGGTGGTACAGGCGCTGCCCGTGGAGGCGCAAACGCCGGCGAAATCGAGCCCCACAAGGAGGGCCTCCCCTTCGACGCCCTCAAAGGAGACGTTGACGTTGTTTGGCAGGCGTTCGCGGTGATGGCCGTTGAGCCGGCTGCCTGGGATCTTCAGGAGACCCTCGATGAGCCGGTCCCGCAGCGCAACCAGCCGCACTGACTCCTCGGCCCGCTCTGCTACCGCCAGCTCCAGGGCGGCGGCCGTGCCGACGATGCCCGCGTTGTTCTCGGTGCCCGCCCGCTTGTAGCGCTCCTGGGAGCCTCCCTGGTGCTGGGGCAAGAAGGGGGTGCCGCGCCGGATGTAGAGGACTCCCATCCCCTTGGGTCCATAGAACTTGTGGGCCGACAGGCTCAAGAGGTCGACGCCCAGGCGGTCGACGTCAAGGTCGAGGGCGCCGGCTGCCTGCACGGCATCGGTGTGGAACGAAATGCCATGGCTCCATCGCGCGCTCTGCCGCTTCACGATGGCCGCTATCTCCGGGATGGGTTGGACGGTCCCGATCTCGTTGTTCGCATACATCACGCTGACGAGCACCGTCCGGTCTGTGATGGCGTCCTCCAGCGCGTCCAGGTCTACGATGCCTTCAGCATCGACCGGTACGTAGGTTACCTGGAACCCGAACTTCTCGAGGAACTGCGCGGCGTGGAGCACGGCGTGGTGCTCAATAGCAGAGGTCACGATATGGTTGCCCCATCCTGCGGCTAGGGCCACGCCCTTGATCGCGGTGTTGTCCGACTCGGTGCCACCACTGGTGAAAATGACCTCGGTGGGCCTGCAGCCCAGAATGCCGGCTACCTTCGTGCGCGCGCTGTCAACCCCTTTCCGGGCGTCCTGCGCCAGGCCGTAGATGCTGGAGGGATTCCCATACCGCTCGGAGAAGTACGGGAGCATCTCTCGCAAAACCTCCGCCCTTACAGGCGTTGTGGCGGCGTGATCTAGATAGACAGTGCGGTTGGGCATCGGAATTCAGTATACGGAGGGGCGGACCGGCGTGTCCGCCTTAACCGTACCATGGGAGGTGCTCCCAGGAGCTAGCTGGGCGCCTACCCCAAGGTGTGTCTCCGTTTTATCCTGGCGGCCGGGTTACGCATTGGAGTTTGGACATTGGGCTTTGGACGCCCCTACGGGTCTGAGCAGTCCCGAGTATAGCCGCAGTTCTTGCAAATGATCCTGCAGTGCAGCTCGTACGTGGGTCCGCCACAAACCTCGCATCGCGCGGGCGGGCGTTCCTTGGACGTCGCATGGGGGTGGGCTGCCCCGGGCGGTTTCACGACCGAAGCATAGCACCCCGGCGGTATAATGGCCCCGCATGAAAGACCTGGCGATAATCATCGTCAGTTTCGACGTCCGGAACCGTTTGGACGAGTGTCTCCGCTCCGTCTTCGGCAGTTGCGACGTGAGCCTTGACGTTTGCGTCGTGGACAACGCGTCCTCGGACGGAAGCGCAGCACTGGTGCGTGATCGACACCCCCAGGCCCTCCTCATCGAAAGTCCTCATAATGGCGGCTACGCCTACGCAAATAACCTGGGGCTCAGGCGCCTCGGCTACGGTTACCGCTACCTCCTCCTTCTGAATCCGGATACCCGGCTTGGTCCCGACGATCTCGCCCGCTCGGTCGCTTTCATGGATGGCCACCCGGAGGTGGGGATCATGGGGCCAAAGCTGGTCCGGGAGGACGGTTCCCTGGACCTCGCGGCCAGGCGCAGCTTTCCCACTCCGGCCGTCGCGTTCTACCGCATGGCAGGATTGAGCCGGTTATTTCCCCGCAGCCGCCGCTTCGGCCGCTACAACCTCACCTTCTTGGACCCCGACCAAACGGCGGAGGTCGATGCGGTGGCGGGCGCGTTCATGCTGCTGCGGCCGCTGGCGGTGGAGCAGGCCGGGCTCCTGGACGAGCGGTTCTTCCTCTACGGTGAGGACCTCGATTGGGCGCTACGTATCAAGAACCTCAGGTGGAAAGTGGTGTACTACCCCGGCGTGTCGGTGCTTCACTACAAGCGGGAGAGCAGCCGGCGGCACCGACGAAGGGCCACCCAGGAGTTCTACCGGTCCATGAGGCTCTTCTTTGAGAAGCATTACGCGGCCACCACTTCTCCTCCCCTGCGTTTGGCCATACTGGGGGCGATCCGGTTGCGCGGTTGGCTGGCTCAAGCGACCGTCTGGTTAGAATCCTTTCGCGGCGTGGAGCACTGGGCCTCCCTTTCCCTTGATAGGTCGTCCGGATTAAGGTGAGGCGGATGTACCCCGCCAGGCTCGTCTTTTTTCTCACTTTGGGGATGGTCGTCGTGGACGTCGCGATGGTCGTCTTGGCCACCGTCCTGGCCCATCAGATTCGCTTCCAGTCAACCTGGTTTTCGGCAACGATCGCAGCCGGAACTGGGGAGGCCTACTTGCCGCTGGGAACAGTGGAGGCATTGGTTGTGCCGCTGGTCTTCGCGGCACGGGGAATGTATCGATTGCGGCGCAACGCTTCGAGAGTAGATGAGCTGCAGCGGGTATTCATGGGCATTGCAGTCGCGGCGTTACTCACGCTGGGGATCGTCGCCTTTGCCGTGCGGGATTTCCCTTATTCACGGGGCGTCATGGTGTTCTCCTGGCTCCTGGCTGTCCCTCTGGTTTGGATGGCCAGGCTGCTGCAATACCGGTTCCACGGAATGCTGCGGCGGATAGGGTTCGGGGTGGATCGAGTGCTGTTAGTCGGGATGGGCGAAGTGGCGACGGCAGTGCTGGATAAGCTTCGCAGCGTTCCCGACTCAGGTTACCGGGTAGTCGGCTTCACCAATTCGTGGGAGCCGGCGGGCGGCCGGCTCGATGGGCTTGCGTACCTTGGGCCCATCGAGGACATTCACGCGATAGCAGACCGCGCCGGCGCTACCGAGGTGATTATTGCCGACCCTCTTTTGAGCCAGCAGCAGATAGTGGAGATCGTCAGGCGCTTGGACCCGCGACGAGTGAGCATCCGCATCTTCCCCGACGTCTTCCAGCTCATATCGACCCAGGTCTCTATTAGCGACCTTCATGGTCTCCCCCTGGTCAGTATCCGTGATGCCTCCTTGCGAGGGTGGCGCTTTGCGGTAAAGCGGTTGGTGGACATCGTGGTCGGCAGCTTGGTCCTGGTCCTGCTCTCCCCTCTCATGTTGCTCCTCGCGCTGGCCATCAAACTGAGCTCGCCGGGGGATCCGGTGTTCTACGTCCAGGAACGAGTCGGAATGGACGGAAAACGTTTCTGGGTCATCAAGTTCCGGTCGATGCGGACGGGTGCGGAGGAGGAGACGGGGCCTACCTGGGCCTCCCGCAACGACTCTCGGGTGACCGGTCTGGGCCGGGTGCTTCGACGGTTCTCCCTGGACGAGTTGCCTCAGTTCGTGAACGTAGTGAAAGGGGATATGAGCCTCGTTGGACCGAGACCGGAGCGGCCGGTCTTCGTGCGGGAGTTCGCGCGCCGGATTCCCAACTACCGGGAGCGACACCGCGAGAAGGCGGGTCTCACGGGATGGGCCCAGATCAACGGGTTGCGGGGGGACACCAGCATCGAGGAGCGCACGGCGTACGACCTGTGGTACGTGGAAAACTGGAACCTCTGGCTGGACTTCAAGATCATGTTACGGACCATTCCAGCGTTGTTGAGGGAACACAACGGTTGAGGCTGCGTGGTACGTAATGCGTGATACGGGCAGAGACGGCCACGCATCACGTGTCAGGCATCGCAGGCTTGGGGAGCTATGGGACTCCTGAAGTATCTTGGAGCGGGGTGCCTACTCCTGATCATCGCTGCCATCGCCTGTGGGGCAGGGATAGCGATAGGGGGTGGGCTAAGCCGCGCCGGAGGCCTGGCATTGGGTCGTGATGGCGTCGCGGTAGTCTACGTGGAAGGCCAGATCCTTGGCGGGGATAGTCGCGGTGTGTTCGACGGGCCGGCCGCACGCAGTGACCGTATCGTCAGGTGGCTGAGGCGGGCCGGGGAAGACTCCTCGATCAAGGCCGTCGTCCTCCGGGTGGACAGCCCAGGCGGGTCGGTCACTGCCTCCGACGAGATCTACAACCAGATCTTAAAGGTCAAGGAGCGGAAGCCCGTCGTCGCCTCCATGGGCGGTCTGGCGGCTTCGGGAGGTTACTACATCAGCGCCCCTGCGACGCGTATCGTGGCCAACCAGACCAGTCTGACGGGGAGCATCGGGGTGATCACCATCGTGCCCAACATCGAAGGTCTGCTACAGAAGCTAGGAGTAGAGACCTACGTGTTCACCAGCGGCCCGCACAAGGACGAGTCCGCCGGGCTGCGTCCTCTCACCGAGGCCGACCGGCGGGTGTTCCAGGGCGTGGTCGACGAGGCGTTTACCCGTTTCGTGACAGTAGTCAGCGATGGAAGGGGGCTCCCTGCGGAGCAGGTACGCGCCCAAGCTGACGGACGGATCATGACGGGGCGCCAGGCCCTTGAGGCTCGTTTGGTGGACCAGGTCGGGGACTTGCCCGAGGCAATCCAGGTTGCCGCAGATCTCGGAGGCATCCACGGGGAGCCGCGGGTGGTGCGCTACCGGGGCGGTGATGGGCTCTTTTCTCCTGGTGCAGAGAGTTTGGCAGGCCTGTTGGGCTTGCCGCTGCCGCCTCTGCTTCCCGGGGGCGGCCAGACGCCCTTCTCAGTGCAGTACTTGCTGCTGGCCCCGTGACTCCTCACCATGATCGGGACGCCCTGCTGCAGCGTCCGGTTCAGCCCTTCGAGATCAGGCCAGGAGACACGGCGTCCGATCTCCTTCGCAAGCTGAGCGAGACCGCGTTCCAGGGCCGCAACCTGGGGCGCGCCGCAGCGGTATGGGACCAGATGCTCTCCAGCCGCACCACCATTATCTTCTCGCTCTCCGGCGCGCTGATACCCGCAGGCATGCGCAAACTCCTGACCTACCTTATCGAGCATCGGTACATCGATTGCCTCGTGTCCACCGGGGCCCAGCTGTTCCACGACCTCAACGAGTCCCTGGGTCATCCCCACTACCAGGGCCACCCCGAGATGGACGACACCGCCTTACGCGAGCACCGAGTAGTTCGTATGTACGACGTGCTCGCCGACGACATGGGCCAAGACACGACAGAGCGGTTTGTCAAGGAGTTTTCGGAAGGTTTGGACGACCGCCCGTACACTACCCGGGAGTTCATCTACTTGCTCGGCCGAGCTGCGGCGGGTAGCGTCAAGGAGAGCGGGGTAGTCACTACGGCGGCCGCCCGCGGTGTGCCGGTCTTCTGCCCAGCCTTGGGCGACAGCATCCTGGGAACGGCCCTGGCGTGGGCGCGCTACGAAGGAAAGAGCCAGCTCCAGATCGATATTGTTCGTGACGTGCTGGAGACCAGCGATGTGGTTGATCAGACGGAGAAGCAGGGGGGGCGAACCGGACTGATCATTTTAGGCGGCGGGACGCCTCGGAACTACGCACAGCAGTCAGCGACCCTGGGATATATGGCGGGGGAAGGCCTGTGGTACAAGACCCACCTTTACGCCATCCAGATCACCACCGACCAGCCTCATTGGGGGGGGCTCTCCGGGGCGACCTTCGACGAGTCGAAATCCTGGGGGAAGTTCGACCTGGAGCACGCTCAGACGGTGCACGTGTACTGCGAGGCGACCATCGCGCTACCGCTTCTTGCCACGGCCGTAGCGGAGCGCAACCAGCAGGGGATCGGTCGCCGGTCCCGGCCTGTGTTTGAGATGGGACGGGAGTTCGGACTGAGCTGGGAGGGACCCTCGGAGCCACGACCGTAAGGGAGTGAAGCAGGCAGAGCAGCCAGCAAGAGGGTCCCAAGCCGGGTGAACGGCTATTGCGTCACTCGCTCACGCTCATGGCTCGGTTAGGTGTGCGTCCCGCCGCTCGAACAGAGCGTCGTCGCTGTAGCCCATGAGCTCTGGCCGGCCCTTCCCGAGCATGATCTGGAGCCACACTGGCTCCAGGCTGTCGTTATGGTACCCATGAACAACCCCAGCTGGGCAGGCGATGCAATCCCATTGCCCTAGTTTTACATCCAACCGCCGGCCGGACTCGTCTTCCAAGAATGCAGTGAGGTCGCCCTTCAGGACGAAGAAGACCTCCTCCACTTCATGGGTGTGGCGGGCGTTGCCCTGGCCAGGCGGCACGTACATGACGCTGAGAGTAAACCCCCCCGGCGGGACCACCCCGGAGTCCTCGACCTTCCCGGATGCCCCGGCGCCGATGTAGCGGTGCTGGGCGCGCCGGTATCTTTCGATGCGTGCGTCTTCGAACGCGTACCAGTCGGGACGCCGTTCCCGAAAGCGGGCTGTATAGCGCGCGGCGATCTCCTCCAGGGAGAGGGCGGCCACCTCGGGCGCCATGGGATGGCGGGCTTGCGTCACAGATGCACCTCCACGGTCCGCCCTTATTGGAGAGAGCGGAGAAAGGGTCTTGGAAGCCAGTATGGATAGCTCGCCATGCTATACTAATTGGCTGGTGGCATTTCCGCCCCAACTGAGCTGTGAGACAACCTGCAGGAGGACGGTAGTGGCGTACATTATTGTTGACCCGTGTGTTGGGGTGAAGGATGCCTCGTGCGTTGCAGTCTGTCCGGTGGACTGCATCATCGCCACCGACGCGGATCCTATGATGTTCATCAACCCCAGCGAATGTATCGACTGCGGGGCATGTGTCCCTGAATGCCCGGTGAATGCCATCTTCGCTGAGGATGACGTGCCGGCCGATCAGAAGCAGTGGACCCCTGTCAACTACGAATACTTCACCCTGGACAAGGGCGCGTTCCAGGCGAAGTACGGCGCGATGATCGAGGCAGCGAAAGAGAAAAACCGGGATTCGGAGCACGCGAGCGCCGCCCTGTACGCCTAAAGGGCCGCCGGCACATCGTCAGGCGGGGGCGTTGTCCCCCGCCTTTTGGCTTCCCGAGGGTCGCCGTCCTCTGGGCTCGCCACGTCGGGCCGGGCAGGCGGGCAGAGGTGCGATTTCCTCTCCCTGGCGCCCCAGGATGCCGGCCTCCCGTAGGTCATCTGGGCGCTAAAGGGCATGGTCGGCCCGTCCAGTCTATCTCCGTGCGCACACGCTTTCCGGGGGCGGCCCATGGTCTGGCGCCGGCCGCAACCGAGAGCCATGGCGGTTCGCGTAGACTTTGGTGAATTCTGCCCCGAAGAAGAGGATTTGTGACGAGTAATAAACCCAGACCAGGATAAGGACAAGGGCTCCGGCGGCTCCGTAGCTGGAAGCGAGCGCGGTTTGGCCGAGGTACAAGCCGATGGCGAGCTTCCCCACCGTGAACAGAATCGCGGTGACCAGCCCCCCAAGCCAGACATCCTTCCAGCCGATTTCCGCATCGGGCATGCCTTTGAACACCAGCGCGAACAACCCGGCCAGGACAGCCAGGGAAACGGCCGTGTCGAGGGCGTGGAGGACGAGTTTGGGCGCAGGAAGCAAAGGCTCGAAAAAGGCCGTCATGGCTGCCAGGCCAGCGCTGATCATAAGTGAAACGATGACCAGAAACCCGGCGGCGAGCACCAGGGCGAAGAGCAGGAGCCGCTCCTTCAACACCATAGCGATCGCGCGCGCTGGCCTTGCTTGTACACCCCAGATGGTATTGAGTGCACTCCTCAACTCGAGGAACACTCCGGACGCCCCGAGGAACAGCGTCCCCGTGCCTAAGACGGTTGCGATAATTCCAGTGGACTGGTCGCTTGCCCTCGCCAGCATGGTCCCGATAAGCTCCGCGCTGGGCTCACCAACTACTCCGCCGATCTGCGCGACTACCTGCCCCTGGACCCCCTCTCTGCCGAAGATCAGCCCGGCCACGGCGATGACGATGACCAGCAGCGGGGCGACGGAGAATACGGCGTAGTAGGCGACGGCCGCGCCGAGGCGAGAGGCGTTGTCCGTGGCGAACGCGTCCAGGGTCGCCTGCAGCAGTTCAAATAGGTCTCTAAGCTGTTTGGCCCCCACGTAGAAGGTCCAGCCCTCTGTGATCAAGCCCGACCATTATGGTAAAGCAAAGTCGCTCCCCAGTTGCAAGGGTGCGGGTCTCCGCCTCATCCGCCACGGAGAATGGCAGGGGTCGCGGAGGGTCGCCGCCCCTGGGGCTCCGGAAGGTGGATCGGGAGGCACCGCCGGCTACAGCAAGGTGGCTCGCGGCCTCCGTCGCAACTGCCAGAGGCTGGGAAAGTTGGCCCGATCCACCTTGAGGATGGCGGCGTACTTGCGGGCGTTCTCGAGGTACGTTTGGTCCCCCGTTCGGCGGTAGCGGTTGAAGTTGTCGAGCATCTTGTCGGCAATGAGGTTCATGTCGAAGCCGAGAATGTACCGTTCGCTTGCCTCGGTCATCGCCTCTCGATAGATCTCGAAATAGGTAGAGAGCTTCCCAAGCGTCTCCCGTTGCTGTACGGCTTCGGCCAGTTCGTGCTCGGAGGCCCGGCGGTAGTAGCCCTTCCCTGCCGTAACGTGGTAGCCGAGATCGATGCCCTTTATGGGCTCGTAGGCGTGTCGCCAACGGTTCCAGCGGCGCCGGCGCAGGCTGGCGGGAAAGATCCCGGTGAGGAAGAGGGAGTAGTCTCCCAGCTTCCGGAAGGCTTCGAAGAGGTTCGGGAATCGGGTAAGGTTCTGCATCTCCTCCAGCACATCGGAGAGCATGAACCCGTAGCGGCGGGCGTCCTGCACCAGCGGGAAGAGGTCCCGGGTGTAGAGGAAGCTGGCCATCATCTCGCCCAGGTACCCCAGGACGTGAGCATCGGTGCTGCCGCGGTTGACGTAGAGCGTCTTAATCAAGAAGAGGTCGAACAGGCTCTCCAGGCGGATGCTCTTGATCTCGCCGATGTCGTCGTAGAAGGCACTCAGGAGGTCGTCCACCTCCGCTACAAACTCAGCCCCGGCGACGTTCTTGCCGTGGTTCTCAGTGACGGTCCGCTTGAGGGTCTGTATTCGCTCTTGAAGAGCCCACATAGAGATTCACCCACCCCGTTACTGGTCTAATAAGTACATAACGCAACTCGCGGACCTGTTGCAACATGCGTGCGACCTTCCCACTGCTGGCGGCCCCGAGGATAAGGGATGTCGCAAGCCGGGTGCTCGCGTCGATGATGCAGTAGCCTGCCCCTATCGCAGACGGGGGGTTGGCCGCGGGGATGCCGAGATGCGGCACGATCGCAGCCCAGCGCCAGGTGCCCAGGGCAGTACCGTAGTACTCCAGCAGCATGGTCAGGCTGAAGGAGACGGCGAAGAACAGAGGGTCTCTGCCATGGGTGATGAAGGCCGCCAGGAGAAACCAACAGAGGAGGCCCAACAGGTCGGGGTGAGGGGAGAGGAAGGCGCCACCCGCAGCCCACAGGCCGCTGACCACCAGGACCGCCATGATCACAGGCCGGGCATGGCGGCGCAGGATAGGGAGTGAGCTGAGCCGCAGCGCGGCCAGGTAGAAGAGCCCGTGGCCTGGAGGCACGTACATCGGCAGGTTCCCCAACCGGTAGCGGTAGAGCCCCCAGATGATGGAACCGATGCCCTCATAGCAGGTGGCCACCGCGATCATAGCCAAGAACTGGACCCGTTCTCGGCGCTGCGCCGTCATCGCGGCGATACCTACGAAGGCCCAGGTCGCCCCGCCGAGGGCGACCTGAAGAGCCAGATCAGATCGGGCGTCCAGCGCCAGGACCGTCAGGAAGAAGACGGTGAAGGCCAGGAGGAAGCCGAGGATGCGGGCGGTATTCCCGGCCGCTGGAATGTCGCG
Organism: uncultured Dehalococcoidia bacterium; assembly: GCA_964590215.1. Taxonomy (GTDB): domain Bacteria; phylum Chloroflexota; class Dehalococcoidia; order SHYD01; family SHYD01; genus CAZPYZ01. The sequence goes on from CAZPYZ010000027.1 coordinate 14,899, forward strand.
GTTCAAGCCCCGGCCGCTGGACGGGTCCCCCTGCGGGCGCCTCGGCGCAAGGTGATCACACTCCCATCGCCGCTCTTGCGCTAGCGTCCACTGGCGTGAGGCCTTCCAGGTACCGGCCCCGGTTGCGGACATAGGACTGTTGCAGCCGGTTGGTCATGGCCAGAAGGTTCTCGCTTGCCTCCCGCACCTGCTTCGCCGGGATGCCCAGCCAGAGGGTTCTCGGTGGCACCTCCGCCGGGCCGACGAGGACGGCTCCGGCGCCGATGATCGCTCCATCCCCGACCTTGACGTCGCCGAAGACGAGCGCGCCATTGGCGATGAGCACGTCGTCGCCCAGGAAGGCCCGATGGACCAACACCTGGTGGGCCAGCACGCACCGCTTGCCCGTCGTCGCCCCCTCATGCAGCACCGCACCGTCCTGGACGTTGGTTCCCTCGCCGATGACGATGGCTCCTGCATCCCCTCTGAGCACGGCCCCGAACCAAACGCTGGCGTTTTCTTCGAGAGTGACGTCGCCGATGAGAACCGCGGTGGGGGCGACAAAGGCGGTGGGGTGGACCTTCGGTGTCTTGCCATCGACGCTAAAGATCATGAGACAGGCCTCCGAATCCTTGCTCCCGCTGGGACAGGGTAGGTAAGGTGAGGGCGGCGGCTTTGCGGCGCCGCGTAACGCGGTATATCATACTTCCCCGTGAGCGAACCTGCGGATATTGCACGAGAACAAGCCGACTGGGAGGCGAAAGACGTCCAGCCGTTCCTGGAGCGCGTGCCGGAGCGGCAAGGCCAATTCAGGACCCTCTCCGGGCTGCCGGTGGAACGGGTCTACACCCCCGCCGACGTGCAGGACCAGGAATTCGGCCGGGACGTCGGCTTCCCTGGCCGGTACCCGTACACCCGAGGGCCCTACCCCACCATGTACCGCGGCCGGCCGTGGACCATGCGCCAGATTGCCGGTTATGGCTCGCCTGCGGACACCAACCAGCGCTTGAAATACCTCATCGCCCAAGGACAGACGGGCATTTCCATCGACTTCGATATGCCCACGCTCATGGGGTATGACTCCGATGACCCCCGCTCCCTTGGCGAGGTTGGTCGGGAGGGAGTGGCCGTGGGCACCTGGATGGACGTCGACCAATTGTTGGACGGGATCGATGTCGGGTCCATCAGCGTCTCCATGACCATTAACCCGACGGCCTGGATATTGTTC
>CAZPYZ010000028.1:0-7430 GCA_964590215.1 uncultured Dehalococcoidia bacterium
TCTACATGAGCCCCGCGAAGGCCAAGGAGTACCTCATGCTGGCTGAGCCCCATTCTGCCAAGGAGCTCGCCCAGCAGGGTATCATCAACTACGCGGTCCCGAGAGATGAACTCGACAAGAAGGTCGACGACATCGTCCAGAAACTGCTTCGCCGCGGGGCCTATCCCCTGGCCTGGACCAAGCGCATCGTCAACCGGCGGGTCGCGGATCAGCTCAGCCGCACCCTCGATGCCGGCGTCGCCTACGAGATGGTCGGGTTCCTCTACCGCGAGAAGCAGGGTGGCCAGGAGAAGCTTACCCTCAGCTAGTCGCACAGCTTTATCGTCAGGAGAATCCTTTGAGCGACCTCAACATGCTCCTGGTCGGTGACGTCTACGTCCAGCGTCCTGATCCCGACACCGCATTCGCCCCGATCCAACATCTGCTGAAAGAAGCGGACATAGCCTTCTGCAACCTCGAGACAGTGATCGCGGACGCCAAGTACCTGGACCCCCACGACCGTGATACCCACCCGCGGACCGATGAGTGGATATTGGATTCCTACCTACGGGCCGGGTTCAACGTCATGAACCTCGCCAACAACCCCAGCACCTGGCACGGCCTGGGCCCCTTCCTGCGTTGCCTCGATGTCCTGGATAAGGCTGGCGTGGTCTACGGCGGTGGAGGACGCAACCTGGCCGGGGCCCGGAAGCCGGCCATCATCGAGAGGAAGGGCACAAGAGTCGCCTTCGTGTGCCGCACCTCGGTGTGCTACCCGGAGATGGCGGCCCTCCCGGACCAGGGCGGCATCGCCTTCTACCCCGTCGCGACCTACTATGAACCCCGCCTGCGGGTGCACCAGATCCCTGGTGCCCTCCCCATCGTGCACACCATTCCCGATCGCGGTGAGCATCGAGCCGCGCTGGAGGAGGACATCAAGACGGCGAGAAAGCAGGCCGACGTGGTCGTCGTCTCCTGGCACTGGGGTGTCGACCCCATCCACGGGGGCGGTGGTGAGCTCGTCGAGTACCAGACGGAGATGGGCCACTTCGCGGTGGACGCAGGCGCCGACATGGTTGCCGGCCACCATCCCCATACCCTCCAGCCCATCGAAGTCTATAAAGGCCGGCCGATCGTCTACTGCCTCGGCAGCTTCGTCCACGATATGGGCTCGGGACCCGGCCGCCAGACGCCCTCCATGCTGCTCCGCTGCTTCATTCACGACGGCAAGGTCCAGCGCCTCGCATTTATGCCGGGACTCTCCAGCGGCCACGGTCCGCCGGACTACGCGTCGCCGGAACGCCCTGACCTTATCCGTCATATGCAGAAGATATCCTCCCGCTTCGGCACCCGTTTCGAAGCCGGCGAGGATGAAGTGTCCGTCATCCTTTAACCACCAGGAGGCCTTTATGGAAATCTGCGATATCCATCACCACCTGGGCTCCCTCATCGGCGGCAGCCTCCAGGAGGGCGAAGGCTGGATGGACCGCGACTATGCGTCTCGCATCGCCATGATGAAGGAAAACAACATCGATTTCGTGGCGATCCTTGCCGCCACCGGCTACATCCAGGCCGACGGCATCAAAGCCACTATGCGGTCCAACGACACCGTCGCCGAGTACCGCAAGAAAGACCCCAAGCGTTTCCCCATCGCGGCAGGCATCGTCGAGCCCCTGCATGGCCCGGCGTCCCTTGGTGAGCTGGAGCGGATAAAGTACGAGCTGCACCTGGACGGCGTCGTTTGGCATCACCGGTTTCAGGGTGTCGCCATCGACCACCAGCTCATGCGGCCCATCATCAAGAAGGTCTCCGAGCTGGGCCTCGTGCCCTTCGTGCACGCCAACGCCGAGTCCAAGGTCGAGGCGGCCTGGCGTCTGGAACGCCTGGCCAGGGAGTTTCCCGAGGTGACCTTCATCGGCATGGACGCCCTCTTGGGCAACGCAAACAGCCAGATGGTCCTGGAGATCGCAAAAAGGACCCCTAACATCCTGTGGGACAACTCCCACGCCGTTAGCTCGAACTTCTTGCGCCGCTTTGTGGAAGAGGCCGGCTGCGACAAGCTCGTCCTGGGAAGCACCTATTACTCCACTCCGCCCAGCTACCGCAAGAACCACGCCCTCGAGCAGATCCTCGAGTCAGGCATGAAGGAAGAGGACAAGGCGAATGTCCTCGCTCTGAACGTCAAGCGGCTGTTCAAACTGCCCTAGGAAAGGAGTGCGGCCGGAAAAGCCGCACTCACCGGCGATGAGGGGCAACCCGTCCGTGGCATGAAGCCGGGGTCTGGGGCGGAGCCCAATGTTACCAGTTTCCGGCCGGGCTTTTAGGAGAGGAAAAGATGCGACTGAAAACGGCCCTCTTTTTCGCGTGCTGCGCCGCGATTGGCGTTGCGTGCGCTGCCCCCGCTCCGCCTCCCGCGCAGCAGGCGCCCTCCGGACAAGTGCAGCCCAGGCGGGGCGGTGTACTCCACCTTCCGGTTTCCGGCACTGAGACCAACCTCAACCCGTACCTGGCCGGCGGTTCCACCATCCCGGGAACGATGTTCGAAACGCTGGTAGCCCGAGAGGTGAAGCCGGGCAACAACTGGAACGAGGACCAGAAACTTGCTCCCTGGCTTGCGGACCGCTGGGAGCGCCTGGACCCGAACACCTACGTCTTCTCCTTACGGAAGGACGTCACCTGGCACGACGGCCGCGCCTTCGGCGCAGAGGATGTGGTCCATAGCATCGAGTACTTGAAAGGGGCCAGGGGGCTGGCCTTCTCGGCCAGGGCCGGCAACATAGCCTCCTCCCAGGCTGTGGACCAGCAGACCGTGAGGATCGTCACCTCTAAACCGAACCCGGATTTCATCAGGAATGACATCCTCCAGGTCCGCATTACCCAGAAACAGATGGCGAGCGAGGGCCAGAATCTGGAAACGACGGCAATCGCAACCGGGCCCTTCAAGATCAAGCAGTTTGATCGGGGGACCGGGTGGACCGTCGTGCGGAACGATCGCTACTGGATGCCGGATCTCCCGTATCTGGACGGGATAGCCGGCCATAACATCGACCGCTCGGCCATGCTGGCGGCCATGGCCTCCGGCAAATTGGACGTCATGAACGTCCCCGACAAACCGCAGCTCGACACTGCACGCGCCCTCGTTCCCGACAGCCGCTTCGAGAAATTCTACGGAGCCAACGGTTACGGCCTGTTTTTTGCCCTGGACGCTCCGCCCTACAACGACTATCGGGTCAGGCAGGCGGTAAACCTCGGTTTGGACCGGCAGGACATGGTGGTCAAGGGTGCTTTTGGCGACGGCATCGTCAATGCCCCGGGCGTCGCCGGATGGGTGAAGAGTCTGGCCATCCCTCAGGAAGAGCTCCTCAAGTTGCCGGGATACAATCCTACGACCAAGAGCCAGGATGCCGCTCAGGCCAAACGCCTGCTGGCAGAGGCGGGCTATTCGGGGGGTCTACGTACCAGGCTCACCTTCAACGGTGACGCCACTAACGCCCGTCCTATCGCGGAGGTGACGGCCTCCCAATTGAAGGACCTGGGGATCGAAGTGACCCTGGCCCCGCTGGATCGCGCATCGCTGGCGAAGGTGGAGCAGGATGAGTCCTTTGAGATGCACATCCTCACCTTCGGCGGTGGGCGAGGCGGGCTCCACGAACGGCTTCACTCCCAGGGCGCCCTGAACAAACGAGGTCCCTACGATCCCGAATTGGACGCCCTCCTCGACAAACTCATGGCCGAGTTCGACGAGACCGAGACCCAGAACCTGACCCGGCGCGTTCAGCGGCGCCTCTACGACCGGGCCTATTTTCTGGGAGCTATCGAACGTGCCATCTACACCGTCTACCAGCCCTGGGTAAACGACATGCTCAACAACTACGGGGGCTTTCCGATCCCCTTCTGGGCTCCCCCGATCACCTGGTTCGACACAGATCTTATGCCGGAGCATCGCCGGGGGGAGAAACCGTAGCTTTGGGGACGAGAGCCCGGACGATCTCTAGTCCGTACATGCAGCCCATAGCCCGCGACCCTGACCCTTGGCCTCTTGTTCTACCTTGACCAGCTTTTCGTAGTGCCTCGTATCCGGGGCGTAGTAATAGCTGTACGCATACCCCCCTTCTACCAGAGCTGCGTTTACCATCACCCCACTTACGTACACGTAGCGGAGCAGGCGCCCATACTTATCCCGGTCCGTCATGTCTCGCTCTAGCCGTACGCGTCGGCCCTCCACCAATTCCTTGTTCCGGTGAGACGCTTCGGGACCGAAGCACTGGACGGGTTTTTCGGGGTGGACAGTCTCCGGCGTGTCGATGCCGATGTACCTGACCCGCTCTCCGTTCTCCAGTTCCACGGTGTCGCCGTCTATAACCCGTGCGACCAGGTAGGACTCTTCGGGAGCGGGCCCGGGCCACCCCTCGGAGACAGCTAGCGTTAGCAGGGCGACTGCGGCGACCGCAGCGGCTACCGGACAGCGCAGGTTCAGCACGCCTTGACCTGGCTAGGGTCCTTGGCCTCTACCTGGGGCTTCCCCCGGAACGTGGTCACTGTTCCCGTCACCCGGAAGCAGTTGCCGTCCCACGATTCTGGCGCAGGATTCCAGCGCCTGCGCTCAGAGCCCCAAACCAGCATCGTGAACTTGTGGTTCGGGAACCGCTGGTCATTGCAAAACGTGGGACCGCCACGAGTGCCGGACTGGTAGGAGCAGTAGGCGCGTTTTACCTCAACCGTGGCCATCTTGCCGACGTACTTGTCGGCTTGGGCAGAGTCAACAGCTGGAGACGGACTGGTGTTCCGGGAGGGGGAGGGCGGTGGGGGAGGCTTTTCGTCCGGTGGCGGACCTGCGCAGGCCGCTACGAGGGTCACGGTCAGGGCGGCAATCAAAGCGCGGCCCACTGCCACAACCATCAGGGAAGCCCCGACCGGGTCATACCGTCGCTGACCCTCCCCGTCTTCGGATCTCGCCACCGCCATTCCACCCAACGAGGCCACAGATTCCAGCCGGCTATAAGAATAAAGACGCCAGTCCGCCACTCGGATCCGGCGCCTACAGCGGATCCCCGACCAGTGTCGCGCGTGATCTCCGTCCGGGTCGTGTCGTTTGTCAGTCGGGCGTGTGCCCGTAGCTCCACGGCTTCCATCTTCGAGTTGTTCAGCACCGTGAAGTTGACCTGGTAGTCGCCGTTGGGGCGGCGAAACGGAGCTGCCGTCGTGAACTGAAGTTGCATATTGGAGGGAAACTCGACCGTGGGTGTCTAAGTGGGGGCAAGGGTTGGGCTTGGAGTCGGCGTACACGACCGCCGGAGCACCAGCACAAGGTCGCCCGGCATACGGACGTGAGCTGCACCGTGCGCCTCGACGGTTTTGCTGAGGTATACGACAAGGCCGATGCTAAACCGCTACGACGCCTATAGCCACAACAAGACCTTTAGGATGGCCGTGTGGACGTGTAGCGTCGCTCTCCATCTGTTCTGGTTGTCCTGGAATGGCGGGAATGTCGATTGATTCCCCCACCATTTCTGAACTGCGTCTCGGCTTGATGGGGAATATGTCCCGTAGACCCTGACTCTACAAGCCCTTAGGGTTCCGGCTGATGAGGCCGGAGACCGCTACTCTTGCAACCCGGATGTGACTCCTCCAACCTACGCCTTGGGGGTCAACGGACCAGACCAGCGGAGTCAACAGCCGGTGAAAAATGTGTGATCTGGATCGCTGCCGAGCACGGTCCAAGCCCGGCTCAGGGTGCACATGGCGAGAGGCCAGGCATGACGCCCGGCCCTGCCTCTCTGTTGTCGTGGCCCGCTATCCCTGGCCGTTCCCCTTGCCGCGGCACCATGTCCCAGCGTCCAGCGTCGGAGGGCCGGCGATGCCCCAGCGCGTCCGCTCTATCGATCCTTGGGCACCAGGGCCTGATCCAGCCAGACCTGACCCCAATCGAGGTTGCTGACGTTGGCGGCCTGGTTGTCCACCCAGCCGTAGACATAGGGCTGCCACAGCACGTAGCCCACGAGGGTGATGGTCGGGATCACGTAGGCCTGCCGGATCAGCAGGCGCTGTAGCTCCTGGATGATCTGGGCCCGCTTCGCCGGCTCGAACTCCCGGGCCTGGGCGTCGATGAGCCGGTCCAATTCGGGGTCCCTGATGGGCATCTGGTTCAAGACCGCACCGGAGTGGATCTGCTGGCGCCAGTTGTCGGGCGCGTTGCCCGTGTACATCGCCGCTTCATAGTCCCCATCCACGAAGGCCTTCTGGAAGGCCGCGGATTCCATGGGCTGGAGCTTGGCGGTGACCCCCATCTGTCGTAGTTGCTCGCTCAGCATCTCGGAGAGGGCAGGCCTGTCGGGATGGGCCCGGTCTACCCGTATCGTGAAGGTCAGGCTCGTTTGGCCCGCCTCGGCCAGCAGCTGTTTCGCCTGGCGCACGTCTTCGTCCTTCGGACTGCGCCAGCCCGGGAGCGTCCCAAGCTCACTCTGGGGGATGGCCCAGGACTTCCGGATGGGGTTGATGCCTGGCGGATTGAGTAGACCATCGCCCATCGTCAGGGTGTTCACCATGGCCTGACGATCCGTCCCGAGGTGTAGCGCCTGCCGGACCCGCAGGTCGTTGAATGGGGGCCGGTCCATCTTCAGGAAGAGGTCCGACGTGTTGTCCCGCAAGAACGGCGCGTACTTGGCATGCCGCGCCTGCGCCAGCACGGTCTCCGCCTGGACCTTGTTCGCGACCTTCACCACATCGCTCTGCCCCGCGATAAAGGCGGCGATCCTCCCCGCTTCGTCCGTCGCGGGAAGCATCTTCCACTTGGTGACGTAGGGCTGGCCCGGCTTCCAGTACTCCTTGTTCGGCGCATAGACGATTCCCCGACCCCGTTCGTTCGACTCGACGGTGAAGGCGCCGGTGCCTAGCACCACCTTTTCGAAGTTGTCGCCCCGCTCGTGGGCGTGCTTCGGCATGATAGCGGCCGCCGACTCCGTCAGTTTCTCCAGGAATTCGATGTCCGGCTCCTTCGTCACGATGCGGATGGTGTAGTCATCCACCGCGGTGATGGATCCCACGGTGCCGAAGCTGTTGGCCCCCAGGAGTTTGTTGGCAGGGTCGGCCAGATAGTCGTAAGAGAACTTGACGTCCTGGGCCGTGAAGGGCTGGCCGTCATGCCACTTCACGTTGCGCCGGAGGTGGAAGGTGTACACCGTGTTGTCCCGCAGCTCCCAACGCTCGGTCAGCGAAGGGACGATTCGGTAATGCTCCCGGTAGTCCTGGAAGGGCTTGTAGTCATAGGTCACCAGCGTCTCGTAGACCGACTTGACGAGGAAGCCCATGTTGTTTCGCACGTTGGTCCAGGGGTGGAGGTGCGGGAGGTCGCGCAACCCTATCGTCTGAAAGACGCCCCCTCGCTGGGGTGACGGCTCTCCCTGGGCGCCGGGGGGGCTGCCGCTGGTCGCAGGCGACCCGGTGCCGGCAGG
>CAZPYZ010000028.1:7440-15735 GCA_964590215.1 uncultured Dehalococcoidia bacterium
GGGGTCGGACCGGTCTCGAGCGCTCGCTCGACTCCCTCCTCGCTGGGGTGCCGGCTCCGACTGCGCGTCGGGCGCCCCGGGCTGGGGCATCGAACTTGGAACGGTGCCGGCAGTACAGCCGGCGAAGGTGAGGGCCGCCGCGAATGAGAGAGTGCCTAACAGCAGCTTCCTGGTCATGTTAACTACCTCCTGGGTGGGGGGCATGAGTCCGCCTAACAATTCGTCGGGGTCTGGGGCGCAGCCCCGGTGTCACCAGCTTTCCGGCCGTGCTTCTAAATTTAGGTGCTAGGGACGGATTACCCCGATGCCATCCCGGTAGGCAACCTGAGTGCCGTATTTGGCCGAAAGCCGAGAGATCTGCTCGATGGTCCGCTCGGCGGAGGCCGGTTCTGCCAGCATGGGCCTGCCGCGCTGAGCCCGGCTCTGATCGGCGCCGCCCAGGTGAATGGCGTAGAGCCGTATCTCTCGCGCGGCCTGGCCTTCGAAGTCGCACACCGCGAAGGCCCCTCCCCGGTCGGCCCGAGGGGCACCGGCGTCCCTGTGCTCATAGCGGTTCTTGACGAAGTCCGCAGGAGTCGCGTCCTCCCCCAGACCGTAGCGCTCGTAAGCGTGCTCCGGTAGGAACCGGACTGTCTCAAGCTGCCCGATGAAGGTGCTGAGGCCATAGAAGATTGGTTTGCCCTGATAGATCTCGATACCCAAGGTGGGCCCTCCATGGCCCGCGAAGGCGTCGGCGCCGGCATCGATGCTGCGCTTGGCGAAATCCACCATGAACTCTGGCGGGTCCTCCCGTTTCCCCGTGAGGTAGCTTGGACCGCCCAGGTCGTGGCAATGCATACTGACGATGACCCGATCGGCCATCTCTTTGGCGTACCGCACTTGGCGCAGGTTTGCCACGATGTCGGTCTCGTCGGCGTATCTCGTGAAGCCAAGGGTCTTCGCCGGAATGAAGGTATGGTCCAGGAGGTTGTAGGCGTCCTTGTCGTGGTCGGGCACTTTGTCCGCCAGCGTGCGCCGCCGCCCCTCCTCCACCTCCCAGCAGATGGCCCGGCCCAGTTGCCGCGCCAGCTCCATCGTCGCCTCGTCCACCTCATAGACCCCGTGGTGGCGGACGGCGTTCACCCCGGGATATCCCTGCGTCTCGCGCCGCTGCTCTCCCGCCCGACCTCCCGGGTTGAAGTGAGCCGTAGTGGCAACGAGGGCCACGCGCCCGCGGGGGGTGTCCAGGACCCCTGGCGCCCGCGCCTCCGCCAGGTGCCGTCCGCTACCCGCATGCACGATCCCCGCTTCGTCCAGGTACTCGATCGTCTTCATGATCCCGTCGGGCCCGTAGTCGTCGGCGTGGGTGCTGCCGCAGGCCAGCATATCGATGCCGAGCCATTTCAGGTCTGCCAGCAGGTGTGGCTCCACAGTCATGTACGTGCCGCCGAGGCCGCTCGGGCGTTGCGCATGCCCTCCGTCGAAGTACCTGTGGACTGACCCCTCCAGGTTGGTGAAGACGGCATCCACGCTGTTCAGCAGCTCGCGCAACTGGAGGAACCGCTCCTCACGGAAGACGGCCAAACGGCGCGAGGGTGCCGTGTCCCCCAGCAAGGCGATGGAGATGGATCCTGCGTCAGCCTCGTACATAGCCTCTCTCCGGCAAGGTGATTAACGATTCGTCGGTGTCCGGGCGACGTCCAGCCAGAGCTGGCTCCAATCCGGATTGCTCACGTTCGCCCCACGGTTGTCCACGAAGCCGTGGACCCAGGGCTGCAGCAGCAGGTAGCCCGGGTAGGTGACGGTGGGAACGGTGTAGGACTGATGTATCAAGACTCGTTGGATATTGCGAAGGGCCTCCGTCCGTTTTGCCTCATCAAACTGACGGGCCTGCCCCTCGATAAGGCGGTCTACCTCGGGGTCTCTTAGATGGATGTAGTTGTTGAGGCCGCTGGAGTGGAGAGAAGCGGGCCACTGGGCGACGGTTAGCCCGCCAGAAACATACGCCTCGTAATCCCCGTCCGCGATGGCCTTGTTATAGACGGCCGATTCCATGGGCTGCAGCTTGGCGTCCACCCCAACATCCCGGAGCTGCGCCGAGATCATCTCCGCCACTGCAGGCCAGTTGGGATTGTTGCGATCGACCTTCATGGTGAAGGAAAGCCCCTGGGCGTGGCCCGCCTCTCTCAGGAGTTGCCTGGCTCGGAGCAGGTCCTGTTCCTTGGGCGCACGCCAACCGGGCATGCCGTGAAACTCGGCAGGTTCCAGGGCCCAGGCCTTGTAGATCCCGTTGATCACCGGGGGGTTCATGAACCCATCTCCATGGGTAAGGGTTGCTATTATCGCCTGCCGGTCGATCGCGAGTTGAATGGCCTGCCGGACCTTCACGTCGCTGAAGGGTGGTCTGTCCAGCCGCATCCATAGCTCGACGTTGTTCTCTTGAAAGAAGGTGGAGAGCCTGGCCTGCGGGTTCTGGGCCAGAACAGCTTCCGCTTGGGGTTTCGCGGCCGCCTTCATCACGTCATTTTGCCCTGCGAAGAATGCCGCGGTCCGCCCAGCCTCGTCCACGGCCGGGAGGATCCGGACCTTGTCCACATAGGGCATCCCGGGCTTCCAGTAGTCTCGGTTGGCGGCGTAGACGACGCCCCGATCGCGGGCAAAGGATTCGACCTTGAAGGGGCCAGTCCCCACGGCTACCTTTTCTAGGCTGTCGCCGCGGTCATGCAGGTGCTTCGGGAGGATAGACATCCGGCTCGAACTGACCAGCTTGGTCAGGAAGTCCACCTCCGGTTCCTTAAGCTTCACCTGAAGAGTGGCCTCGTCGGGGGCGTTGATCGACTCGATACCCTTGAGGTTGGGCGTGCCGAGGATTCTGTTCGCGGGATCGGCGATAAACTCGATGGACCACTTTACGTCAGCCGCAGTGAGCGGCTGGCCGTCGTGCCACTTCACATTTTTCCGCAGCGCGAAGGTGTAGAGAGTGGTGTCCCGCAGCTCCCACTGCTCGGCCAGCTCCGGCACGATCTTGTTCGCAAACCGGTGGTCCTCATCCGGGCTGTAGGCATTGTCCACCAACTGGTCGTAGACCCCACCGTTGAGGTAAAAGGTGGCATTGGCGGGCGTGCTTTGGGTCCAGGGGTGCAGGTGTTCCAGTGGCCTGATGCCCACGGTCTGGAATATGCCGCCCCGTTGGGGGGTGAGCCCCTGCTCGGAGGGAGGCTTCTCAGACGGTAGTGGCATCCCACCCGCTGCACAGCCCGTCAGCAAAATGCCCCCGGCTACCCACGCAGTAATCACGCTCTTCACTTCGTCACCTGCCCTCTTGTTGGCCCCCTTGCAACCCCTCTTTGACTTCCGGCGGCGATCCGGCGGGACCACTGGAGGTGCGACCGTACGGTCCTCCGGGAGCGCAGGCATCCTGCCTGCACCACCCTTCTCGCCCGGTAGCCTGGAAGGCTGCGCTCCCAGGCCCAGTGTCGTGGGCTGGGCCCGTGTGACCGCTCCACTCCTACGGCCGGATGACCCCGATCCCGTCCTTGTAGCTGACCGCGGTGCCGTACTTCTTGGAGATGCCCGCGATGCGGCTCACGATCCGCTCCGCGGCTTCCGGCTCGGCCAGGAGCGGGCGGCCCCGCATGGTGCGCGGCTTGCCGTAACCCAACTCGATGGGGTAAATCCGTACCTCCTTCAGCCCAGAAGGATCGAAGTCACACACGGCGAAGGCCTGCTCCCATTGCAAGGGATCCGCGGGATGGCCTGCCGTCCCTCCCTTATAGCGGGCATTGATGAAGTCGAAGGCCGTGGCGTGATCGTCCAGCCCGTACCGCTCGTACGCTTCATACGGTAGGAATTCCAGCGTCTCCAGCTGATGGAAGAAGCAGCCGAGCCCGTAGAAGATGGGACGCCCCTTGTAGATCTCGATCCCCAGCTGGCACTGTGGGCCATGTCCGGCGAATATGTCGGTCCCGGCGTCGATGCACTGATGGGCGTAGTCCACCGCGAACTCCGCCAGGTCCTCGACCCCGCTGCGCTTCTCTGCGGTCTTATAGGTAGGACCGCCCTGCTGGTGGCAGTGGAGGCTGGCGATAACCCGGTCTGCGAACTCCTTGGCGAAACGTATCTGTCGCAGGTTCTCCTCTACGTCGCTCTTGTTGGCAGTGGTGTGGCTCTCGAAGCCCTTGCCGAGGCTGACGTTCAGGCCCAGAAAGTTGTAGGTCTTCCCGTCGCCGTGAGGGGCTGCGGAACCGCCGCGGCCGCGCTGGAGATCCCAGCCCAGTTCCCGGCCGGCCCGTCGCAGCGCCTCGAAGGTGGGCTCGTCGACTTCATAGATCTCCCGGTAACGGATCCCGTTGGTGCCGGGGTAGCCGAAGGTGTCGCGCCGTTGCTCGCCGGCCCGCGAGTCCCTTCCCTCCACTGCGGCAACGAGTCCAACGCGGCCTCTGGGCGTTTCCAGAAACCCCGGCGCACGCGCCTCCGCGAGGTGACGTCCCGATCCCGCATGGGCGATCCCCGCGGCATCCAGGTAGTCGATGGTCTTCAGGATGGTATCGGGCCCGTAGTCGTCGGCGTGGCTGCTGCCGCAGGCCATGATGTTGATGCCCAGCCATTTCAGGTCTTCCAGGATTTCAGGCTCCGTGGTCAAGTACGTCCCGCCGCCCTCGTGGGGTTTGTGTCCGCCATCCAGGAACTTGTGAATGTTTGTCTCCAGATTTGCGAAGGCCGCGTCGACACCAGTCAAGATTTCCCGGATCTTGAGAAAGCGCTCCTCTCGGAACATGGTCCACCGGCGCGTGGCGATGGTATCGCCCGCCACGGCAATGGACATCTCGCCAGACTCTGCTTCGTACCTCACGGTTGGACCTCCATACATGATGCCGGGTCTAGCCGGCATGGTAGTACACTCCTCCGCCAAAAGGCTAGGAGCGTGGCCGTCCAAGCCGTCCGCACAGACCGTGCTGAACGCTTGGTTTAGAGCGAGTCGATAAGGTACGCAACTGTGATGTTGTGCGGCACGCCGTCAGCGCCGCCAGTACAGCCCAACGGGTCTCCCCCCACGCCCCTGCCCCCCTTTCGGGTAGGACGGGACTCCTCGGTCGAGGGTTCCTAGGAGTGCGGCCGGAAAGCCACACTCAGTCGAGGGAGGTGGGGCAAACGGCCGTTGCGTGAACCTGGGGTCTGGGGCGCCGCCCCAGTGTCACCGGCTTTCCGGCCGTGCGTCTAGCACCTCGCCACGGCCCCAATGCTAGGTTTGCACTCTAGTTCGGTGGCGGCCGCAGAGAGGGGCATCATGAGAGTTGAGACGCTTCCAGGACGGGGGTTCACCAGGGATCGGGGTATGCCGGCGGCTGGAGCGACCTGTCAGAGCTGTTTCTGGTGGGACAGGAGGTATGCCTTCGCTTCGGATCATGGGCTCTGCCGCCTCGCAACCTGCTTCACACCGGAGCCCGGCATGATTACCGGCACCGCTCCACTGTGGACGACGGTGGATTTCCTGTGCGATGACTACGTGTCCAACGAGGAGTCGCACTTGCTTGCCCAGCCTACTTAAATAGGCATACGCGCCAAAAAATCTCACAACGAGGGATACTCCCCACGACCGCATGATCAAGCTGAGCGATAGCAGCGTCAGCAGCATAGTCCGTTTCGGCTCCCGCGTCCGCTAGTCCAGACCGCTCCCATAGCATTCCGACCCGAGAGCGGCAACGCTATCCTTTCGCTGCCCCCGTATACTGGCCCCATCCGACCCCAAGGAGCTGCCCATGCCTGTCGCCCAGCTTGACCCCACCGTTGCTCTGCACTACCAAGACGACTATTTCGGCGAACCGTGGCAGCAGCCGGAAACGGTGCTGCTAGTCCACGGCGTGGCGGAATCGAGCCAAGCCTGGTTCGCCTGGGTGCCGCACCTGGCCCGCTGCTTCCGGGTGCTGCGCCCGGACCTGCGGGGTTTCGGCCGGTCGTCCATCCCCCCACCTGAGTATCGCTGGTCACCGAGCGCCTTCGCCGCGGACCTGGTCCGCTTCCTGGAGGTGGTTGGCGTGAGGGCCGCGCACATCGTCGGCGCCAAGCTGGGAGGGACCATCGCCATGCAGTTTGCCGCGGATTATCCGGAGCGGACCATCTCCCTTTCGGTGGTGAGCAGTCCGGTACAGGCGCGCAACACCGGCGGTCGGGCGGACCTGGGCGCCTTCGCGGACCGCGTCAAGACCGCGGGGGTGGCCGCCTGGGCCGCGGAGACGCAGCGGGCCCGGCTGGGCACCGAGGTCCCCGAGGCCCAGATCGCCTGGTGGACCGCCTTCATGGGAGCGACGGACCCGGGGGTGTGCCGCGCGGTGACGGCCATGGCGGGCGGCCTCGACATTTCGGCCTCCCTGCCGCGCATCCAGGCGCCGGCCCTCATCGTGACCACCGAGGGGAGCGCCCTCGCCTCGGTGGAGACCGTGCGGGAATGGCAAGAGCAGATCCCTCATTCGGAGTTGCTGGTCCTGCCCGGGGACTCGTACCACGTGGCCGCCGCCCGCCCCGATGAGTGCGCGCAGCATGTCCTGGCATTCATAAGGAGGCACAAGGGGGTGGACTGAATTCTGGTGGTGGCGGAGAGCACGAATGCAACCGACGGCGCTTCTCTCCGCTTCGGACCGCTGCTGCTCCCAGCGGACCAAAGTCGCACTTGGCGCCCGTGATTCGGACGGCCGTCAAGGAGTGGCGACTAGGAGTGCGGCCGGAAAACCGCACTCAGTCGAGGGAGGCGGAGCAAACGACCGCTGCGTGAACCTGGGGTCTGGGGCGCAGCCCCAGTGTCACCGGCTTTCCGGCCGTGCTTCCAGGAGGTCTGAGCCTTCACGAAGGCCGCGGGAGGCATGCCGAAGTGCCTCTTGAATGCCAGCGACCAACTATCGGTTTATGGCCAGCGCCGTCCTGAACACCGGAGAAGTCGTGGCTGGGATGGCGTCCTAAATTTTTTTTAGTTCCCCCCTTGGTGATTCACTCTCGCGACTCGTCTCTCGCCACTCGTCTCTCGTTTCTCGTTTCTCGTCACTCGTCTCTCGTTTGTCGTCACCGTAACCTCATTCCCCCCGGGCCCGCTGGGTCACCCGGCCGAGGCGGGGCGACACCGCCAAGAGCCGAACACCACCAGGTCTCACTCCACTCAGCAACCACCTTCTGAAGGCTACCGATCGACCGAGGCGGCCCGGTTGTCTCCCGCCGGCCATACCCAAACACGGTTCTCGGACCCCGCTCAGAGCGCGGCAACCCACTGGAGCGCGCGCCGAGTCGCATCCTCCCGGTCTTCCCTCGGCGGCGACAGGATGGACAGAATGAGCCGCTGTGCCCCGGAGGTGTCCAGGAAACGGTGGACCGCTTCGGCCGCCTGCTGCTCCGCTCCCCAGACCAGCACCGCATCCAGCATCGGGTCGCTCCAGGCGCCCTGTCGGGCCTCGGGGAAGCCCGCCGCCTCGAACATCGCCACGTAGTTGGGCAGGCGCGGATAGCCGGCCATGCCCCTGCTGGCGGCCTCTCGCACCGTGGCCCGGTCCGAGGTCAGGCAGAGGAAGGCGTGCGCCACCAGCGGAGGAACCGGCCTGCTTTGCATGGCGGCGCCCCGCTCCAAGGCGGGCAGCGCCACTCGCCGCAGATAGGGCGCGGGGCACACCCAGGTGATGGCGCCGTCGGCGACCTCTCCCGCCAGCTGAAAGGATCCCTCCCGCAGTGCCGAGATCATCACAGGCACGTCACCCGGATGGGCAAGGCGGCCGTGAACAGTGAACCGTCTGCCCTCGAAGTCCAACTGCTCGCCGGTCAGGGCACCCTTGACGACGCTCACGAACTCGCGGAGCTGCTCCAGCGGCCGGTGATAGGACAGCCCGTAACGCCCCTCGACGCTGCCTCCATGGCTTGGCCCCAGGCCCAGGGTAAAGCGCCCTGGCGCCAGCTGCGCGAGGTCCGCGGCCTGCTGGGCCACTACCAGAGGGTGGCGCGGAAAGGTGGGCACGATGGCAGTGCCCAATCGGATGGTGCCAGTGGTGACGGCGGCTGCGGCAAACACGACCAGGGCGTCGGCTGCAGCGCCGGTGGTGAGCCACACCTCCGGCACCCCCAGCCGGTCGGCTTCCTGGATCGCCCGGAGTGCGTCCCTCGCGCTGGGTTCGTGGACCGCAGCCCCCACAACAGCCATGGTTATCCTCCGCTGCTCAAGGCTTCACTGCCGCCGGCGGTGGGGCAGGCCCCTCCCAGCGGGACGCAACGTGTGGAGCCATCTCGCCGCCCCATTACTGTCTCTTATACACATCTGACGCTGCCGACGATCTTACGCGTGTA
>CAZPYZ010000029.1:0-15724 GCA_964590215.1 uncultured Dehalococcoidia bacterium
TGGCCATCGACCGGGACGAGTTCATCCGGGTCCTGGCTGATGGCAAGGGGGCTTGGGCGATGGCGGGCGCCTTCCCGGACACCTTCAGCCAGGAAGAGGTGCGCCAGATCCTGCGGCACGACCCCGCGGAGGCGAAGCGAGTGCTGGCCCAGGCGGGGTACCCCAGCGGCGTCAGCATCGACTTCGAGGTGCCTACGGATAGAGGGCAGTTCCAGGTGACGCAGATGGAGCTGCTTCAAGCTCAGCTCAAGAAGGCAGGCATCAACCTGGTGCCCAAACCCCTGGCCTACGCCGAGTACTCCACGCTGAAGAAGAAGCACGGCCACAGCATGAACACCATCACCAAAGATGTGCAGGGGGACATCGACGCCTACGTCTATAGCGTCTATCACCCCAAGTCCAAGAACAACTACGACGAGGTGAAGGACCCCAAGCTCACCGAGCTGTTGGAGGCCCAGCGCCGCGAGCCGGACCCGGCCAGGCGCCAGGAGCTTATCCGCGAAGCGGTGCGCCACCTCAACGCGGGGTGCTACTGCGGGCAGGCGCTGTTCTTCGGCACCTATTCCAGGTTCTGGCAGCCGTACGTCAAGGGCTACACACCGAACCACAACAGGCCCAGCTGGGGCCCGGTCTGGGAGGCCTGGCTGGACAAGTAACGATCAGCGGCAAAAGCGCCGTCAGCTATCGGAGGGATGGCCGGGGTGTGGGCGCGGCCTCGCTGGAGTAGGTGGGGTGTTTCAGCTCCAAGGAAGATTCCAGGGACCCGTGTCGGAAGGGGGGCAAGCCATGAAAGGTGAAGCCCGGAGCGTAGTGATCCTAGAGGCGAATGAGCCTCGAAAGGAACGGGAGCAATGAAGCAATTCTGGCTTTCCCTGGTCGGATTGGCCCTGGTAGCCCTCGCCTGTGGACCGACCTCAGGACCTGTCCCGGCCGGTTCCGGCGATACAGGAGAGCCCAAGTATGGGGGCACCTTCAACATGCGGGTGAGCCCCGACCCCTTCAACTGGGACATCAGCTACAGCAAGAGCACCCCCAACGACAACGGCATCGCCCTTGCGAACGATAGACTCCTGAATTTCAAGATGGGTCCCGACTACGAGTACACCCACTCAGAACTGCAGCCCGGGCTCGCGGAGCGGTGGGAGGTCTCGCCCGACGCAAAGACTTTCACCTTCCACCTCCGTCAGCGGGCGAAGTTCCAGAACCTGCCACCGGTGAACGGCAGGGAGGTCACTTCGGCCGACGTCAAGTTCACCGCTGAGTACCGTCTCCGCACCGGGGAGTTCAAGGAGAAGAACCTCCCCCAGGGTGAGGTGGACTACATGTTCGAGGGGCTGCAGCGGGTGGACACCCCGGACAAGTACACGGCGGTGTTCCACTTCAAAGACCCCTTCTCCCCCTTCGTCAACTACGCGGCCTCGCAGTGGAACCCGATCATGCCCCGGGAGGTCTACGACCAGGAGGGCCACTTCAAGGACACCATGATCGGCGCCGGCCCCTTCATGCTCGATCCGGCGGCCTCTCAAAAGGGCAGCCGCTGGATCTTCAAGAAGCACCCCGACTACTGGGACGCGGGGAAACCCTACGTGGATGAGGTCCGCTGGCTCGTGATTGTCGACTCGTCCACATCCTACGCCGCGTTCCAGACCAGACAGCTGGATTTCTTGTGGGAGATCCTATCGGTCGATGCCCAGGAGGTCACCAACGCCAATCCCCAGGCTATCAGGGAGAAGACCCTGAAGCCCATAGCCCAGCAGCTCTACCTGTCCCAGGCGTCCGAGTGGAACGGGCCCTTCCAGGACGCCCGGGTGCGGAAGGCCCTCGCCCTGGCCACCGACCGGGACGAGATCAACAAGCTGCTCATGGGCGGAGAGGGCGAGTGGGGGCTCGCCGGAGCCATACGCGGCCTGTTCACCGACGCGGAGATCAAGCAGCTGTACAAGTACGACCTGAGCCAGGCCAGGCGGCTGCTGGCGGAGGCGGGGTATCCCAGCGGCGGCGTAAAGATCGTCTGGCCCCGGCCCACCGGCACCGAACGGGAGGACATCGCCTTGAGTGAGCTCCTCCAGGCCCAGTGGAAGAAGGCGGGCTTCGACATGGAACTCAGGTTCGTCGAGAAGTCTGAGCAGCGGGCCAACAAGCGCAAGGGAATCTTCGACGTCGAGATTGGCTCCACGGGCTTTCACGACGATCCCGACTCGCTGCAGTACGGCCGCTACCACAGCAAATCCAAACAGAACTACGGGAAGTTCAAGGACTCGGAGCTGGACAGGATGCTGGCAGCCAGCCGCGCGGAATCCAATGCCGAGAAGCGGCGAGAGATCATGCGTAACATCTCCAGTCGCATCGTCGAGCAGACCTACACCGTGGAACTGCTCTACACGCCCCAGTACTGGTTCTGGCAGCCCTACGTGAAGAACTTCAGGCCCAACTTCTACAACCAGCAGTCGGACTGGCGCTTCGTCTGGCTGGAGAAGTAAGGCCGTGACCTATCAGGCGCCGCGTCCCGTTGGAGCAAGCTCGAACTCAGGGCGATCGGGGGTTCTGGCCATGACCCGACTACACTGGTGCTTCCTCATCGTCCTCATCCTCCCCGCCACAGCCTGCGCGGGACCGGTATCGCCCGGCCCAACCCAGGGCCCGGCAGCGGATCAACCCGTCTACGGCGGCCAGATCACGATCTGGAAAGAGTCCGACGTCATCGACTGGGACCCGAACTTCGAGGGCCGGGGCAGCCATGGGATGTGGCACGCGTATAACCAACAGGGATGGGGGTAGGACGATGGGTACTCCGCTAGCCATGCAGGGGACCTGCCCGCGGCGGCAGGCATTCGCTCAACGAGGGCTCCTCGCCCTCATCTTTCTCGGCGTGCTGACGCTGGCCTGCGGCCGCGTCGCAGCACCAAGCGATGAGGCAGCCCCGGCGCAGGAACGGCCCGACTTCATCATGGCCACGGCCTGGGGCCTGGGCGAGGAGCCGAAGCGGGGCGGTGTCGCCGTCATCGCCCACCGCAACGACCCGCCCTCCGCGTGGGACCCCATGGTTGCAGGCACCATTTCGCTGGGCCAGGTCAGCTCCTCCATGACCGGGGGCGGCAACCTACTGAACCGCTGCCGGGAGGACGTCAAGAAGCTCTGCCCGGCCCTGGCGGAGAGGTGGGAGGCCAACGCCAGCGCCAGCGAGTACACCCTGAAGATCCGGGACGGGGTCAAATGGCACGACGGGCAGCCTTTCACGGCGGAGGACGCCAAGTTCTGGCTGGACCTGCTCCACTTCGGCTACCGGTACGGCGACAAGGTTCGGGGCCCATCGCCGCGACTCAAAATCGAAGCAGGAAACGTCAAAGAGGTGACCATCCAAGGGGGCAACCGGATCAAGGTCACCCTGGAGGAGCCCGATCCTCTGTGGCCCGCCAGGATGGCCAACATGGCCGCCAATAACGTCCCCGGGACCCTCTGGCACCCCCGGCACCTGATGCAGCCGGAGCTGGAAAAGGGGAACCTGCAGGTCGCGCCGATGGACATCGGCTTCATTGGCCTGGGTCCTTTCAAGATGCTCAAGTACGAAAAGGGCAGCCTGATCCAGGTCCGCCGTTTCGACGGCTACTGGGAGAAGGACGAAAAGGGCCGTCAGATGCCCTTCCTGGACGGCATCGACTTCCCCATCATCAACGACCCGACCGCCATGGATGCCGCCTTTCGCACCGGCCGCCTGGACGGCAACGGGCGCGGCAGCGGCTTTTATCTCACCCAGGAGCGCTACGACGCCATCAAAGGGGCCCTGGTCGACAAGGTCTGGTTCGCCCGCATCTTCGGCAACGTATGGGGCGTCAAGTTCAACGTCCTGCGCCAGTCTCCCATCAAGGACGTCCGGGTGCGGCGGGCCATCGCACTGTGGATGGACAAGCAGGAGATGGTCGCCGCCCACACCGGCGGCGACTGTTGCGGGACGCTGAGCCCTGGTAACGACCCCAACTCGGGGTGGGTGAACCCTGACTGGAAAACCTGGCCGGGGTTCAACCCGGCCACCAAGGAGAAGGACCGGGCCGAGGCCAAGCGGCTGCTGCAGGAGTCCGGGTTCACCGGCGCCTCGGTCGTCCATATGTGCCGCCGGCAGTGGCTCTTTTCCTGCGAGTTCGTGCAGGGCGATCTCACCGCCCTTGGCCTGAAGCCAGCGCTGGACATCGTCGACGACGCCGACTGGCGGCGGCGGGATACCGCGGGCGACTTCGACGTGCAAACGACGCCACCAGGCTGGACCTTCAAGGCCGGTATCGGACCGGAGGAGCGGGAGGGCTTCATGGCCCGGGCCAGCGTCGATCCCCTCTCCACCCTCAAGCACGACGATCCGAAGATCGAGGGCTTCTTCAAGCAGCTCCGGGCCGCCCACGGCAACCTGGAGCAGCGCATCAAAATCTGGCGGGAGATGGAGCGCTACCTGGTGCTGGACCAGGTGCTGGCCGTGCCGACCTGGACCGAGCTGGCGGTGATCCCGTACCGGACGTACCTCAAGGGTCTGTGGATCCCCGCCCACGAGCTGTCTTCCAACATGGACATGGCCACGGTGTGGCTGGACAGGTAATTACCAGGAGCCCGCGCCAGGGGTTGTTCCTGATGTTGAAGAGGGAAGCGTGACAGGCGTTCCGCAAGGGAGGCAAGCGATGCGAGGATACAGCGCGGCAGCCGTTGTCTTGGTCGGCCTCCTCGCCCTGGCCTGCGGCCCAGGGGGGGTGGCGCCGGAAGGTTTTGGAGCGCCTCAGGCGCAGGAAGAAGAACCGAAACGCGGAGGCATCCTGACGGTGGCCCAGGTGGATGATCCGCCGGGCGGTTGGGACCCCATGCGGGTAAACACCACTAACATGGGCCACGCGATCGGCCCGCTGACGGGAGCCGCCAAGCTGGTGAAGCCCTGCCGCGACGACATCGACAAGCTGTGCCCTGGCCTGGCGGAACGCTGGGAAGCCAGCGCCGATTTTACGGAATACACCTTCCAGATCCGGGACGGCGTCAAGTGGCACGACGGGCAGCCCTTCACGGCCGAGGACACCAAGTTCTGGCTTGAGCTGGCTTACTTCGGCGTCCGAGCCGGCGACAAGGTCCGGGCCCCGGCGCTGTTCAAGTCCGACCTGGGGGCCCTCAAAGGCGTCGAGTCGCTCAACGGCAACCGCCTGCTGCGGGTGACCCTGGAAAAGCCCGATCCTTTCTGGGTAGCCACTATCGCCTACCTGCTGCCCAACACCGGGTCCGACGTCACCTGGCATCCTAAGCACCTGATGCAGCCCCGGATCCAGGCCGGCGAGACCAGCGTCGCGCCCGCGGACGTGGGGTTCGTGGGACTAGGGCCCTTCCGGTTCGAGAAGCACGACAAGGGGAGCATCATCCAGTACCGCAGGTTTGAGAGCTACTGGGAGAAAGACGCCAAAGGCCGCCAGCTCCCCTTCCTGGACGGCATCGACCTGGCCATCATCAACGACCCCGGCGCCATGGACGCGGCCCTGCGCACCGGGCGCATCGACGGGGGGGCCCGGAACATCGGCCTCCGGCTCAATGCGGCCCGCTACGAAGCCCTAAAAAATGCGCTGGGGGACAAGGTGTGGTTCGCCCGCATCGAGGGAGCCCTGCACGTCCTGAACATCAACAGCGCCCGCCCCAGCCCGCTCCAGGACGCCCGGGTCCGCCGGGCCATTCAGCTCTGGATCGACAGGGACGAGTACCTGACCGCGACCTTCGGCGGGGCCTGCTGCGGCACGGTCCACCCGGGTGTGAGTCCGGACTCCATCTGGCCGAACCCCGACTGGAAGACCTGGCCAGGGTTCAACCCCGCCACCAAGGAGAAGGACAGGGCGGAGGCCCGCCGCCTTATGGCGGAGGCGGGCTACGCTAACGGCTTCGAGATCCCCTACTTCACCCGGCGCCCCCACACGGATATCTCCGAGTTCGCCACCGGCCACCTCGCGCCCCTGGGCGTCAGGCTCGCCATCGAGTTCGTGGATGAGGCCGACCGGTCCAGACGGGAGCGGGCAGGGGACTTCTACATCCTGAATTTCCAGGGATGGTCCTTCGAGCCGGGGGTAGGACCCGAACAGTACCGGGTGCGGCTGCAGCGCCATAGCATCAATCCAGCTTCCGTCATGAAGCACGAAGACCCCAAGGTGGAGGAGTATTTCCAGCGCCTGGAGCGGGTGGCCACGAACCTGGACGAGCGGGTGAAGGTCTGGCGGGATCTGGAGCGCTATCTGGTGCTGGAGCAGGCGTTGGCCATCCCGACCTTCCAGATCTACCAGGTGATCCCGTACCGTTCCTACGTCAAGGGGCACTCGACGCCGAAACGGGGTCCGGGCCTCAATACCGACTTCGCCACGGACTGGCTGGACAAGTAGGGGTCCCTGGTGCCAGGGACAGCAACTTACTGAAGCGCGCACCCCATAGTCGGGAACAGTTGACAGCGGGCAGGGCACAAGGAGCGGGCTATGTGGATCAACTGTACTGTCCTCCTAGGAGCAGCGGTTGCCGGCTTATTCGTGGTCGGGTGTGCCCAGGCCGCGCCCCCGCAAGGCGAAGCGCCCGCGGCCGAAGTCAAGGCCGTTCCGGACCCGTACCGGCCGGACCCCTCCCGCTGCGAGCCTGACAAGGAATGGTGGCGGGTGCCGGGGCCGCCGATACGGGGCGGCGTGGCCCAGATGGTACAGACCGACATCGGTCATGCCGACCTCACTCGCCCCGACCGGGGAAATCGGCCCGGGTGGAGAGTCTACCAGGAGTTGCTCGTCACCCGGGGCTGTTACAGCGGGGACGTCACCGTCGTGCCGTACCTGGCCAAGGCATGGGAGGTCTCCCCGGACGGCCTCACCTGGACGCTCAAGCTGCGGGACAACGTGCGCTGGCACAACAAGCCCCCCGTGAACGGGCGCCCCTTCACCTCGGCCGACGTGGGCTGGTCCATCGATAACCACCTCGCGGGAAGCATCGTCCGCAGCAACTGGTCCAGGGTGGAAAGCCACCGGGAGCCGGACCCTCACACGGTGGTCCTGCGCCTGAATGAGCCTGACGCCGACTTCGCCCTGCAGATGGCCTACCGGGACAACGTGATGCTCGCCCGGGAGGTCAAGGAGCAGTACGGGGACTTCAAATCGGTGGCCATCGGCACAGGGCCCTACCTGGTCAGGGAGATCAAGCCTGAGCTCGAGATCACCGTGGACCGCAACCCGGACTACTGGGAGATGGGGGTAGACGGGAAGCCGCTCCCCTATCTGGAGGGCGTTCATTACGTGCGGTTGGAGTACACCGCCGAGGTGGCCGCGATGCGGACCGGCCAGTTAGACGTCGGGGGCACCCTCGCGTACCGCAAGCTGGACTGGGAGGAGATGCGGCGGGGCAACCCCAAGCTGGTGCCCTTCGAGGCCCTGCAGGCCACCTACCATGGCGTGTGGTTCAATCATCAGTCCAAGCCCTGGGACGACGTGCGGGTCCGGAAGGCCGTCTCCCTCGCCCTGGAGCGCGAGGACCTGGTGGCCAGCAACCGGGGCGGAGTGGCCCTGTCGGGGTTCATCCCGCCCTTTTTCAAGGACTATTCGTGGCCCGAGGCGACGATCAAAGAGAGGTTCAAGCGGGACCTGCCCAAGGCCAAGGCCCTGCTCAAAGAAGCCGGGTACGGCTCAGGCGACATCAAGGCGGTGCTGAAGACCTCCTCCGTCTACGCGGAGGATGCGGAGGTGGTGCAGCGGCAGTTGAAGGAGCTGGGCATCGAGACCACCATCGACTCGGTACAGGGGGCCTTCACCCCCGTGGTGCGGAAGAAGGAGTTCGACATCGCGACGGGCGTCATCGGAGGGTCGCCCCTGGTGGGCTACTTTGGAGGCCAGGTGCCTCGCAGCGGCAGCTCCTTCAACTATTGGAACCTGGCCGACCCTGAGGTGGACAGGCTGGCCGACGCCCAGAGCCGGGAACTGGACCCCGCCAAGCGGAAACAGGTCATCGACCGCCTGCAGGACCGGCTGTACGAGGTGATGGCCTGGGCGCCCACGGTGTCCCGGATCTACTTCTACCTTTATTCGTGCAGGGCGAAGAATATGATGTACATCCCCTCCAACCTCACCCAGAATGACCAGTTTCCCACCCACATGTGGCTGGATCCCTCCGGCTGCTGACCCATGCCAAGAAGTGCCTCCCTTACCCCGCAAACCCCCGTTGCCGCGGGTCCAGCACGTCACGGAGGGCGTCTCCCAGCAGGTTGATACTGAGGATCGAGAGGCTGATCGCCAGGCCCGGGAAGAATGCATTCCAGGGCGCGATCTCAAAATACTGGCGTGCGTAGCCGCTCAGCATGCTTCCCCATGATGGCTCCGGGGGCTGGGTACCCACCCCAAGAAAGCTCAGCACCGCTTCCCACATAATGGCGCGGGCCATGGCAAGGGTCGCCAGCACGATGATGGGGGCAAAGATGTTGGGCAGGACGTGCAGGATCAGCACCCTGGCGGTACGCGCGCCCATGGCCCGGGCGGCTTCGATATACTGCTCCTCTTTGACCGACAGCACCGATCCCCGCACCACCCGGGATGCGCCCGGGATCATGACGATGCCCACCGCGATCATGACATTGGTCGTGCTGGGACCGAGGACAGCCATGATGGCCAGTGCGAGCACCAGCAGCGGAAATGCCATCAGGGCATCGATGAAGCGTTGAACGACCATATCGAGCTTGCCGGCGAAGTACCCTGACACCAGACCGATGATCGTTCCCAGGGTCGTCCCAATCGCCACCGTGACGACGCCCACATAGAGCGAAATACGGGCGCCGAAAATGATCCGGCTGAGTACGTCCCTGCCCACGTCGTCGGTTCCCAAGACGTGGTTGGTGCTTGGCGCCGCCAGGATATCAATGCGGTCTTGTTCGTAGGGGCTATACGGAGCAAGAGCCGGCGCGAACACGGCAACCAGGACCAGGCAGAGAAACATTAATGCCGCCACGGTCCCCAATCGTTTCTGCAGCGCCAGCTGGCCAAGCTGTGCCACAGGATCCACCCGTGGACGGACCGCTGTGCCCAGGCCGCCCAAAGATTCGCTTCTGCCAGCTAGCATGTCACCCTCCTTACCCCGCCACGCCGTATTTCATCGGACGCGTCAGGTTCGGTACCGGATACGCGGGTCGAACCATGCATAGAAGAGGTCCACCAACAGGTTCATGGTCACCATGATGGCGGCGGCGACCAGGACGTTGGCCTGGAGCTGCGGATAATCCCGCTGGAGAATGGCGTCCAGCGTAGACTTTCCCAAGCCTGGCAGGGAGAAAATGACCTCCATCACCACGGTGCCGCCCATGAGATAGCCGAATTGGACCCCCATGATCGTGATGACGGGGATCATCGCGTTCTTAAGGCCATGCCTTACAATCACCGCCCGCTCTTGGAGCCCCTTGGCCCAGGCGGTGCGCATGTAGTCTTGCCGCAGCACCTCCAGCATCTGCGACCGGGTCATGCGCATGACGCTGGCCGAGAGCACCGCTCCGAGCGTCAATGCGGGAAGCACGAACTGTTGCAAATTCGTGGCAGGATCCTGGAGAAAGGGGATGTACCCCGGACGCGGCATCCAGTGGAACCAGATGGAGGAGAACCCGATGATGAGGGTTGCGCTCCAGAAATCGGGGATGGAGAGCCCCGCGATACTCACCAGCCTGCCCGCGTAGTCCGGCCAGCGGTCTTGCCGGATTGCGGAGACAATCCCGGCAGGGACCGCAATGGCGAGGGATATTAGCATTGCGAGGAGCGCCAGTTCGAAGGTGACGGGCAATCGCTGCAGTATCTCATCTCGGACGGAGCGCCCGGTCCACAGGGAGTGGCCAAACTCTCCGCGTACCACGTTGCTCACCCAGACCAGGTATTGCTCGTGAATCGGCCTGGTGAGCCCCAACTGCTCCCGGGCGCGTTCCAGGTCCCGGACGTTGCCCGATTCCACCATCATCAGCTCCACCGCGTCGCCTGGGACCAGCCGGATAATGGAGAAGACCATCAGCGAGACGAGGAGCATGACCGGCACCAGCAGGAGCACCCGGCGGATTACGTACTCTCGCATCGTCTTGGCTTACCTCTCTAGCCACGCCTCTTCGAGCGCGACATGACGTGAGAACGTGCGTTTGAAGTTCTTCACATAGGGGTGCCAGGCGGAGGCATAGTCGGCATCGCTTATGAAGAGCCAGAAAGCCTGGTCCGTCAGGTAGGTCTGGATCTCGTCTAGTATCTTCTTGCGCTCGTGTTCGTCTGCGATGCGGCGCTGCTTTTCCAGCAATTCGTCCAGCTTCCGGTCGCTGACGTTGGCGTAGTTCTGAGCCGCGCCGGCGTGGAAAGAGCCCCAGAGGGCGTCGTCCGGGTCTCCGACCGGCGTCGCCCTGGCACTACCCGCTATTTCGAAGTCCCGCGTAACCAGCGCTCGAGTCTGGGCTCCCACCTCCAAGGCCCTGATCTCCAGGTCCACGCCGATTTCCTTCGCATTTTCCTTGAAGATTTCGGCCATGCTTACGTAGTTCAGCAGGTCGCGCCGGATGGTGAGGGAGGCCTTGAAGCCATTGGGAAAGCCGGCCTCCGCCAACAGCCGCTTCGCCCTCTCCACGTCTCGTTTGTAGTACGGCAGTGTGTTTTCGATCTTTTCCTCGGGGATGATCCATTTCCCGCCCACCGAGCGGGGTAGGGGCGCGGCGAGATAACCCGGGCCGATGACGTTTACCGACTTTGCGATGGCCCAACGGTCCAGGGCCAGCGACAGGGCCCGTCGTACACGGACTTCATTGAAGGGCGGTTTGGCCAGGTTAAAGGCAACCTGGATAGGAAAAAAGCCGGTCCACCTCTCCATGACCGCATCAGGGTTGCTCTTGGGGATCTGCAACACATCGGCGCCGCGAAACCAGTCGTGGATATCGATCTGCCCCGCCCGAAATGCCGCTGTGCGGGCGGCGTAGTCGGGCATAATCAGGTACTCCAACTGGTCCAGGTACGGTTTGCTCCTGTCCCAGTAATCGGGGAACTTCTGCATCAGGAAGCGCGCCCCACGCTCGTACGTGTTGAGCTTAAACGGCCCGGAGCCTGCCTCCACCTGTTTGATGGACCCGTTGTTCTCCTCCACGGTCCGCTTGGAAACGATGACAGGCCAGGGCTGGCCCAGGAGGGTCAATAGGGGGACGTATGGCTCTCTGAGGACAAGACCGATGGCGGCGTTCCCCTTCGCCGCTATCTTGTCTACCGCATCCAGGAGGTACGCTTTAGCCGCATCGGCCTCCTTTGCTCGGAGCCGCTCCAGACTAAAGACTACGTCCTCTGTGGTAACAGGATCCCCGTTGTGAAACGTAGCGCCCTGACGGATCTTGAAGGTGTATGTCAGCCCGTCCCGGGAAATCTCCCAGGACTCAGCCAGATCGGGGATGACCGTATACTCGTCCACGGCCGATAGCGGCTTGTAGGTGACGAGGCCGTTATAGATGGGACCCAGGGCCCATTCTTCCCCGACGGTGCGATGGGGGTCCATGTGCCGAAGCTCGAAGCCGGCCATGCGCACAAGGCCGCCGTATTTAGGTTGGGCTTCGGCGGCAGGCTGGCCAGGTTCGGCCCCTGGTGGGCTGGCAGTTGGGGTGGCGCATGCCGCGAGGAGTGACCATGCGCACACCAGGAGGAGGACAGCCCTCCTTGAAGGCAGAGCGCGCAACCGGCCGGCAGTAGTCCGCTCACAGGTTGGCAACACTTTGGTCCCTCCTTTCTCGGCCTCGGCGAGCCGGACCCAGGAGATCCAACCGTTACTGCGGACCCCGCCGCAGCTAGCTATTCGCCTAACTACGCTCCATCTACGGCGTATAGTAGCGCGATCGCCGGGAAATTTGCACGCAGCGGCAAAATGCGCATTCGCCCCGCCCGGTCCCGCTGGCTGGCCCTCATTATGTTCTCATCCAATCCTCACGATGCCCTCACACACCCCTCATAGATGTTCGATAGGTTCACCCTAATCTGCCGGTCAACGCCTTCTCCTGGCTGGACCCACTAAGACCTCAAGCCGACTGCTCAGGGAGGAAGGTGGCCTGGGTGGGAATAGCGAACCCATCAGTACGATCGACTGAAAGACCTGAAGGGGGCCGCCGTTGAACGCCAAAGCGCTGGCATGCTTGGATCCCTTCCCCAGAGCCGTCGGTCTGATTGCCCTCGTTACGCTGCTGAGCGTGTTCCTGGCCGGGTGCGGCGGGCCGGCGCCGCAGGCCCCGGCGCCACTGGTAGAGCAAGCAGAGGTCGAGCTCTCGGCGATGGAGCACTTCGAGCGAAAGCAGGCCCTCGCGTGCGATCCAGGGAAGGAGCACTGGCGGCGCGATGGGACACCGAAGCGGGGTGGGACCTTTGTCCGGCCCAACACCCGTATCGAGCACCTGGACGTGAGCGCGCCCGGCGGTGGCAGCCAGAACCAGCCCCAGGTCTACGAACACCTGATAGAGAGCCGGGCCTGCTACTACGAGGACACGGCCTTCGTCCCCGGCCTGGCTGAATCATGGAACGTCTCTTCCAACGGACTGACGTGGACGCTGAACCTGCGTAAGGACGTGCGCTGGCACAACAAGCCGCCGGTGAACGGACGGCCCTTCACGGCGCAGGACGTGGCCTGGACCATCGAGCACCAGAAGGCGGGGGGCGTGCTGCGCTCCGTGTGGGCGCCCGTCAGGTACGAAACGCCGGACGCCTACACCATCATCCTGCACCTGCCCGAGCAGAACCCCGACTTCCTGGGCGACGTCCTGGGCGAGCGCAACAACTTCATGCTGCCGCGAGAAGTGAAAGAGGAGTTCGGGGACTTCAAGAACGTGGCCATCGGCACCGGACCGTACATGCTCAAGAAGTACATACCGGAGCAAACGGTGGAGCTGGAGCGAAACCCCGGGTGGCGGGAGAAGGGCCTTGACGGAAAGCCGCTGCCCTACATCGACGAGATCCAGACGCCGGTGCTTGCCGACTATACGGCCGGCCTAGCGGCCACCCGGACCGGTCAGGCGGACCTCAACTACGTGACCGGCTTCCTCAAGCGCGATGCGGACCTCCTGCGCGCCGACAAACAGCTCAAGCTGGCCATGTACCAGGACGTGGCCCCCGTCCCGCGCGGTTTTTGGATGGACCTGAGCCAGCCACCCTTTAACGACGCTCGGGTCCGCCGGGCCCTGGCCCTGGCCATCGACCACGATGAGGTGATCGAGGGCGGCTACCAGGGCGGCGCCATCCGGACCGGCCACCTGCCGGCGGCCATCATGGACTACGCCTGGCCGCCCAGCAAGGTGCGAGAGAAGTTCAAGCCGAACCGGGAGCGGGCGAAGCTGCTGCTGGCGGAGGCCGGCTACCCTGCGGGCAGTCTCAAGTTCACCATGAAGACCGGGAGCGTGCCCCAGGATGTCGCGGGAGCCGAAGTGGTGCAGAACCACTTCAAGCTCATCGGTGTCGAGGCGCAGATTGAGCAGGTGCCGGGGTTTGTCGCGCAGACGATCCGGAAACGGGACTACCACGCGGCATGGGGTGGCATGACGCCGGCTTCGCTCTTCCCCGACCGCTGGATGGGGGGCTTCCTTCGCTGCGGCGACTCCCGGAACGTCACCAATCTGTGCGACCAGGAGATCGAGGGGTTGTCCCAGGCCCAGGGCAGGGAGGTGGATCCGGCGAAGCGGAAGGTGATCCTGGACCGGCTCCAGGAGAAGCTGTTCGAACTGATGCCGACGGTACCGACCCAGAGCCTCGTCTATTACCGCTTCTACTCCTGCCGGGTGAAGAACATGCCCGCCACGGAGTGGACACAGCAGCTCACAGGGATCGCGGGGGCGTGGTTAGACGCCTCCGAGTGTTAGGGGGGATAGGAAGCGGGGCTCAAAAAGGGGCAGTACGACTGGATGTTCGAGGAGCTGGAAGCCGTCGAGACGCCCGATCCCTACACTGCGGTGGTCGGGTTCAAGAACGGCTTCGCTCCCTTCCTCCAATACTCCGCCTCGGACATGAACCCGGTGATGCCGCGAGAGATTTACGAGCGGGACGGGCACAGGAGCGACCCGGCGGGATTTCGAACGTAAGCCCAACTGGCGGCGGGCGTAAGCAGGCATAGCTATGTGGCACAAGAGGGCAGCGCTAACAACGTTAGCGGCCGCCAGCTTATTGCTGGCTGGATGCGCCCGGCCGGCGGCGCCGGCGGGCGAGGCGCCAGGCGGCGGCGAAGTCAAGGCCGTTCCGGACCCGTCCCGCCCGGATCCCTCCCAATGCGAGCCGGGGAAGGAGTGGTGGCGCTGGCCGGGGCCTGCCATGCGGGGCGGCACCGCGGTGATGGCCCAGAACGACATCACTCACGGGGACGTCACTACTACCGACCGGGGAAACAGACCAGGGTGGCGGGTCTACCAGGAGCTACTGGTGACCCGGGGCTGCTACAGCGGCGACGTCTCTGTAGTGCCTTATCTGGCCAAGGCATGGGAGGTCTCCCCCGATGGCCTCACCTGGACGCTCAAGCTGCGGGACGACGTGCGCTGGCACAACAAGCCGCCGGTGAACGGCCGCGCGTTCACCTCGGCCGACGTGACATTTACCATCGACCATCAGCTCGCGGGCGGCTTTGCCCGCAGCCATTGGACAGGCGTGGAGAGCTCCCAGGCCCCGGACCCCCAGACGGTGGTGCTGCGCTTGAAGGAGCGCGACGCCGACTTCGCCCTCAAGATGGGCTCCCGAGACAACCCGATGGTCGCCAGGGAGGTCAAGGAGCAGTACGGGGACTTCAAGCAGGTCGTCATCGGGACGGGGCCCTACGTGGTCCGGGAGATCAAGCCGGACCTGGAGATAAACGTAGACCGGAACCCCGACTACTGGGAGATGGGGATCGACGGCAAGGCGCTGCCCTACGTCGATGGCGTCCGTCACGTGCGGCTGGAGTACACCGCCGAGGTGGCCGCGATGCGGACGGGGCAGATAGACATCGGGAACACCCTCGCCTATCGCAAGCTGGACTGGGAGGCGATGCGGCAGGGCAACCCCAAGCTGGTGCCCTTCGAGGCGCTCCAGGCCACGTACCACGGGGTCTGGTTCAATCACCAGTTCAAGCCCTGGGACGACGTGCGGGTCAGGAAGGCCGTTTCCCTCGCGATCGAGCGCGAGGACCTGGTGGCCAGCAACCGGGGTGGGGTGGCCCGGGCAGGGTTCATCCCGCCCTTTTTCAAGGACTACTCGTGGCCCGAGGCGAAGATCAAGGAGAAGTTCAAGCGAGACCTACCGAAGGCCAAGGCCCTGCTGGCGGAAGCCGGGTACAAACCTGGCGACATCAAGGCGGTGCTGAAGACCTCCTCCGTCTATGCGGAGGACGCGGAGGTGGTGCAGCGGCACCTGAAGGAGCTGGGCATCGAGACCAGCATCGATTCCGTGCAGGGGGCTTTCAGCCCGGTGGTGCGCAAGAAGGAGTTCGAGATCGCGGCGGGCATCCTCGGAGGCTCGCCGCTGGTGGGTTACTTTGCGGGCGAGGTCATCCGCACCGGCAGCTCCTTCAACTACTGGAACCTCTCCGATCCTCAGGTGGATGCCCTGGCGGCCTCCCAGGCCCGGGAGCTGGACGAGGCCAAACGGAAGCAGACCATCGACCGGCTCCAGGACCGGCTGTACGAGATCATGCCCTGGGCCCCCACCGTGTCCCGGATCTACTTCTACCTCCACTCCTGCCGGACCAAGAACATGCAGTACATCCCGTCCAA
>CAZPYZ010000030.1:0-15253 GCA_964590215.1 uncultured Dehalococcoidia bacterium
CGCTCTGCTCAGGGTGACAAGATCAACTTCGTCGCCGCATTAATGGAACAGGCTGCTCAGGCTGGGGCTGCTGCGGTGTTCGGGACGGTGTCTTAAGACATGTTCATCGCTAGCTGGAACGTCAACTCTATTCGCGCCAGGCTCGACCGGCTGCTCAGGTGGCTGGAAGTCCACCGTCCCGATGTGATGTGTCTGCAGGAGGTGAAGGTCACGGACGCGGAGTTTCCTGCGGAGCCTTTGCGGGAGGCCGGTTACTTCGCTGAAGTATACGGCCAGAAGACCTACAACGGGGTGACTATTCTTTCCCGAAGCGAGCTGACCGATGTGGAGCGGGGGTTCCCAGGCGATAGTTCAGACACCCAGGCGCGACTTATCGCCGCAACGGCAAGGGGAGTGCGCTTTATCTCCGCCTATGTACCTAATGGAGGTGCGGTGGGATCCGACGCCTACCAGTACAAGCTGGAATGGCTTAACCAGCTCAGACGCTATCTGGAGCCACACCGCTCGGGGTCTCCGGGCCTCGTCCTGTGCGGCGACCTGAACATCGCGCCAGACACCCTGGACGTCGCGAAGCCCGAGCAATGGGAGGGCACGGTGCTCTACAACCAGGAAGTGCGCGCGGAGTTCGCTGCCCTCCTTGCGCTGGGTTTCATCGACACCGTGCGCCGCCATGGCCCCGAAGGCGGGCAGTATTCCTGGTGGGATTATCGCCAGCTATCCTTCCCGCGCAATGATGGCCTTCGCATCGATCACATCCTCGTGGCTGGTGGCCTTGCCGATCTCTGTACGGATGCTGGCATTGATCGGGACGCACGCAAAGGTCCAAGGCCATCAGACCATGCCCCAGTCTGGGCCATCTTCCAAGATTCGTAGCCCTGCTCAGCCAGCAGCCAAGAATATAACTCCAGAACCGATGAGCACCGAGCCGGTGATTCGCTGCACACCGTAGGCTTCGCCCAGCACCATGGCACCCAGCAGCGCGGCTATGACAACCGAGACCTCTCTGGCGGGCGCTACGTAGCTTACGGGAGTGAACGTGAGCGCCCACAGCACTAGCCCGTAGGTTAATGGGCCAAGGATCCCAACCACGAGCACCCTGCTACTGTTGCGCCGCCACTCGGCCACCACGGCGCGGGAGTGTCTCGGCAAGAGAAGGCAACCAACGCCGATGGTGGCTCCAAGGTAGAGCAGGTACGTGTAAAGGGGGACCAGCACCACGCTGACCCCTACCTTATCGATGATCGAATAGGCCGCGGTGCAGATGCCGCTCGCGAGGGCATACCGCGTGGCAGGCGCCTCCAAAGCACGGGCTAGCCGGCTCACCGTGGCCCAGTTGAAGCCGGTGAGGTGGGCGACCAGAATGCCGCTCACGACAAGCACGATACCTAGCACCGCGGATGCAGACAGGCGCTCCCCGAGGAGCAGGACGCCGAGGACCGGCGTGACCAGGGGGCTGATCCCACGGATCACGGGGTACACCAGGGAAAGGTCTCCCGAGCGGTAGGCGTGGCCCAGGAACCAGAAGTATGCCGTTTCGAACAGGGAGGTCAGCAGCACGATGCCCCACCCATGAGGCGGGATGGGCTGAAGGAGCCCCAGCCACAGGGCGATGGGCGCAAAAAGGATCGAGCTTGCCAGCATCGCTCCCCAGAGGAATGCCAAAGCATCGGCGGCTTGTTTGGCCAGGAGATTCCAACTGGCGTGGATCAGAGCAGCAGTAAGGACCAGGAGCAGAGCCGGTACGGTCATAGCAGGCAGACATCGTTACTGCCCGTCGGTGGATGGAGGCCGCGTAACCTCAGGCGGTACCGGAAGCCCACCCGAGTAGGAGGCTGGCGCAGCGCTCCGGTCGACCGTCTCGGACGAGCGTCAGACGGAGGGACCTTCGAAAGTCAGGCGCGGACCGGGGCCAGCCGCGAACGCAGCGCCTCGTGCTGGGCCCAGATCTCTGCGGGTACCCGCTCGCGGAATTGTTGGATGAAGCTCCCCTGGTCTTCTGCCTCCCGGGTCCACCCTTCACGATCCACGGAGGTGAGCGTCTGCAATTGAGCGGGAGAAACAGCCAGGCCGTCGGTGTCGAGGGCTCCCGGAGCGGGCACGAGGCCGATGGGCGTCTCTCGCGCGCTCGAAGCGTCGCGATGAAGAACCCGGTCCCG
Organism: uncultured Dehalococcoidia bacterium; assembly: GCA_964590215.1. Classification (GTDB taxonomy): domain Bacteria; phylum Chloroflexota; class Dehalococcoidia; order SHYD01; family SHYD01; genus CAZPYZ01. Next base: position 2,157 of record CAZPYZ010000030.1, read on the forward strand.
GATCCAGCGCAGGACCCGGAGGTTCTCTCCAAATCCAGGCCAGATAAAGCGCCCCTCCTCGTCCCGGCGGAACCAGTTCACCTGGAAGATGCCTGGGGGGTTGGCCGCCAGGCTGCCAATGCGTAGCCAGTGGTTCCAGTAGTCCGCCATGTTGTATCCACAGAAGGGCAGCATCGCCATAGGGTCCCGGCGAACCACGCCCACCTGCCCCGTAGCCGCCGCCGTTGTCTCGGACGCCATAGTCGCGCCCAAAAACACCCCGTGGATCCAGTCGAATGATTGGACCACCAGGGGGATCGTCTGCGCCCGCCGCCCGCCGAACAGGATCGCTGAAATGGGGACCCCTTCTGCGTCTTGCCAATGGGGCGAGAGGGCGGGGTTCTGGGCTGCTGGGGAGGTGAAACGGGCGTTGGGATGGGCGGCGGTTCCTGATCCGGGCATCCAGGAGCGCCCTTGCCAGTCGATCAGCCCTTGAGGCGGCGGCCCATCCATACCCTCCCACCAGACCCGCCCATCGTGGGTGACGGCGACGTTGGTGAAGATCGTGTCGCGCTGGATCGTCGCCATGGCGTTGGGATTGGTCTTCTGGCTTGTCCCGGGCGCGACGCCGAAGTAACCCGCTTCTGGGTTGATGGCCCAGAGCCGGCCGTCGGCGCCTATATGGAGCCAGGCGATGTCCTCGCCGACGGTGTAAACCTGCCAGCCCTGCGCTTCCAGCGGCGACTTCAGCATCGCCAGGTTGGTCTTGCCGCAGGCGCTGGGGAACGCTGCGGCCATGTACGTCACATCACCCGCGGGTGACTGGAGGCCCAAGATGAGCATATGTTCCGAGAGCCAGCCCTGGTCTCGCGCCATAACCGAAGCAATGCGTAGGGCCAAACATTTCTTACCCAGCAGCGCATTGCCACCGTAGCCAGAGCCAACGCTCCAGATGGTGCGAGTCTCGGGGAAATGGAGAATGAAGCGGCGGTCGGGGGAGAGGTCACCCAGGGAGTGGAGCCCCGGAACCCACTCGTCGGACCCCTGCTCGTTCAGCCAGTTCAGGGCCGGGGTACCCATACGGGTCATGATCCGCATGTTGACGACCACGTAGGGGCTATCCGTGACCTCCACCCCCATCTTGCTGTGGGGCGACCCCGCTGGCCCCATCAGATAGGGGACCACGTACATGGTGCGGCCCCGCATGGAACCGCTGAAGAGGGGCCACACCCGCTCCTGGGCCTCCGCCGAGGACATCCAGTTGTTGGTGGGTCCCGCGTCCTCCGCACGCTGGCTACAGATGAAGGTGAGATGTTCGGTGCGGGCGACGTCCTCAGGGTGGCTTCGGTGAAGATAGCATCCGGGGTAGGCGTCAGGGTTCAGGGGGTGAAGGACGCCCGCCCCTACCATCTCAGAAACTAACTGCTGATATTCGGCATCGCTGCCGTCGCACCACACGACCCGGTCTGGGTGCGTGGTCCGCGCCACCTCGTCCACCCATCGCTCAATGGATGAGCTCATGACGCCCTCCTTTGGCAGAGCGGCTCTTCAGCCACTTGCTGCTGGTGGATGCGGTCTATCGCTCCCATAGTACGCTTTTATGCTTGGCCGGTACAGTTCGCGACCCAGTGTTTAGCGACGCTTCGCCTCAAACCGAAGAGTCAGCGGCCCGGGAAGGCACCACCCATCCCCACGGTCCCAGCCGCCGCCCCGGTCCCCATCTGTGCTTGTCTGCGAGACCTTAACAGAAATGTGCAGACTTTGGGCCGACAAGCACAGCCAGCGGCCTCACTCAGGCCTCGGGTGACGCACCGTTACCACCGTGTGGATGCCTCCACGGGTCAGATAGTCCAGAATTACGGTCATCTGCACCGGATCGCATGTCTGCACTAGGTCGTGGAGCACACGGTTCGCAGCGTGCTCCTGTACCAACCCAACGGATCGGTAGGAGAGCAGGTAGTACTTCAGGGACTTGAGCTCAATGCAGCGTCGGTTGGGGACGTACCGGATGGTGAGGCTCCCCTGGTCGGGCAAGCCCGTCCAGGGGCAGACCGCGGTGAACTCGTCGGTGCTAACCTCCACCTCTGTATCGCTTCCTGGGTACTCGTAGTCGAAGGCCAGCAGGCAGTCCGCTCGAATGGCTTCAGGGCCCTTCACCTCGAGGTCAAGGTACTGGTCGAGGTGATGATATCTTTCCTGAAGCTCCATGGCCCCTATAATAACTGACGCCGCCCGCCCGCCGTTGAGAACGAGGGGAGGCGGCGAGCGAGGAGTAGGCTTCAGTGGCTCATGTCCAAATCACTGCAATTTGCCTCGGTACGAGTCCCTTGCCGGGAAAGGACCCCGCGCAAAGGGCGGATCTCGGCCGGCATGGCCTATTAGGCGATCGCCATGCTACGAAAGTGGTGCACGTCCGGGGCAAGGAGGTGTTCAACGAGCGCCAGTGGTCTGCGGTCAGTGAGGAGGAGGTCGGCGCCATGGAGGAAGCCCTTGGTGTGACGATTCCCGTCGGCGCGTTGGGAGAAAACTTTCGTTTCTCGGGGGAGCCCGCCCTCTCGCAACTGCCCTTTGGGACCCGGTTCAGGCTGCCATCCGGGGCGGTGCTCCTGGTCAGCGGCCAGAATTTTCCCTGTCAGAAACAGTCGGACTACCTGGCGGCCATCCTCGATCTCCCCGCCCTGCGCCGGTCCTTTATTCCTGCGGTCAAGGACCTGCGCGGCGTGGTCGGTTGGGTGGAAGCGAAGGGCCCGGTCAGCGTTGGCGACCGGGCCCTGATCGAGCTTCCGTAGGGGCGTATTGCAGTACGCCCTTACATAGGCCCACCTCTTCCCATCATCACCATCGGTGGATTCTCCGGGTCCCGGTTTACCAGGACGCGCCGGAACAGTGGGTGCCGGATGCTGCGCACTTCGTGTTCGATGGTGAACACGCCTTTCCCGCTGTCCGGGTCGATGATCTCCTGGAATCGGAATTGGTGGTTGCGGATTCCCTCCGAGATCAGCTTCCGATCTTCCAAATACTGAAACGGCCCGGAGAAGTCCGCGACGTAGATCGCGAGGTGGTGCCCGTCGTACTCGGGCACGCTGGCGCTCTCTCGGAAGATCAGGTTCTGCGTGGCCCCGGCCTGAATGACCGTTGCGGTACCCTTGCCGTTCTCCTCGAGGCTCCCCGGGGCTCCGAACACCTGGTCATAGAAGCGCTGGATGCTTGGCGCCGCGCCAATGGGCACGGTGAACTCGACATAAGGGATGCCCAGACGCATGGGCCCAAACTTGCCCGGGCCGTAGCAGCGGTAAAGGTTGCCCCAGGGGCAGGTGGCATCCACAAATTCCCCGTGGTCGCTCCAGGAGAACTTCGTGTCCTTCAACTGGTCCTGGACGCCGGCCAGTCGTTGCTTCAGCGCGTCCAGATCGCGCACCACCAGCCCGGTGTGGCCGCGCAGCACCTGGGCCTTGCCTGTAGGGAGGTGGAACTGGTGGTCTCCAATGTTGACCCAGACATTGTTCAGGCCCACGTTCATGTGCGGGTCCCGGGTAAACCCAAGCCCGACGATGTAAAACGCGATAGCCAGCTGCTGGTCGGGGATGGTGACGTTCACATGCTCCATCATTTGAATGTTGCCGACGTCCTCGGCAAGAGCAGCGGGGTTGCGGGTTGCGGTAGCGGTCACACGTGCCTCCTGACAGCCGGGGCCGAGCCCCTCGTTACTGGGATAAGACGCTGGCCGTATTTTGCGTCAACTGTGGTTGCCATGCAAGCACCAGGGGGGGTGAAGATCCCCGAAGTGTGACCACTGCCCTTAATAGAGTCAGCCACGGAGGGGTCGCCTGGTTTATGCTATGTAGGAGAGTTACTGCAATATGCCGGATCATCTGTTTCAACAGTGGTTGAATGCGAGCAGTGTGGCGGATGCGAGTCCGCTGCGGCTGCTCTCTGGCCTGCCTCCGACTGGGGGCGGGATAAAGGAGGTTCGGGAGCCGGAGCACGAGGAGCTGGCCGAGATCACCACCCAGTACCTGGAAGCCATCGGGCGGGTTTCGCTTCTCAACGAGCACCAGGAACGGACCCTGGGCCGGGCGCTAGAGCGAGAGCGTTGCCTGGCTGCGGCGGAAGAGGCAGCCTCCGCAAGGGGCGATCGGGCGCCCGGGCGGGTTGGGGTCACGCTCTACCAGTGGCTACAGCGAGACCTCGCAGTGCTGCTGGGCCTCTGGCCGGAACGCGTCGCATCACCTGAGCAGGCCGTCGATGTCCTCGTTGACCCCGCCTTCCGGGTGGACCTGGACGGGATCTTCCAGGCCGATCGCATCGCACGTGCCAGCCAGACGACCGGCCTGACTGAAGAGGAGGTGTGCGCTGGCTGGATGAGCCTCTCCGATACGTCCTGGCTCCTGCCGGAGGAGGTGTTGCGATGCTGGTGGGGGAGGGTGCCAGCCGGTTCCTTGCCTGAAGATCTCCCGGACTGCGGCAAGGACCTCCTGGGGGCCCTTCAACGCCACTGGGGCGCCGTCCGCCGAGAGGCCAACGCTGCTCGCCAGCACCTCATCGAGGCCAACCTGCGCCTGGTGGTAAGCATCGCGCGCCGGTTTCTCTACCGGGGCCTTCCGCTGCTGGATCTCGTCCAGGAAGGGAACCTTGGCCTCATTCAGGCCGTTGCCCGGTACGATTACCGGCGGGGCTTTCGATTCAGCACCTACGCGACCTGGTGGATTCGTCAGGCTGTCCAGCGAGGCCTGGCCAGTCGCGCGCGCACCATCCGTCTGCCGGTTCCCGTGGTGGAGGAGGTGGACAAGATGGCCCGCACCAGAGCGCAATTGACGACCCGTCTCGGACGAGACCCGAGCCGGCAGGAGATTGCGGATAGCATCGGTTCCACCGTCGAGCGCATCCGGACCCTTGAAGAGTACACAAGCGACGTTATCTCCCTGGAGACGCCGGTAGGGGAGGAGGATTCAACGCTGAAGGAGTTCGTGGAGGACGTTAGCGCTCCCTCGCCTTTGGAGCACCTGGCGCGAGAAGAGCTACGGGCCCAGGTCCGGAAGGGACTGGATATGCTGACCCCTCGAGAGCGGGGCATTCTGGAGGCACGTTTTGGCCTGCTGGATGACCGCCCCCGTACCCTCGCTGAGGTCGGGCAGCAATTCGGGATCACCCGGGAACGGGCTCGCCAGATCGAACGGGAAGCACTGAGGAAGCTCCAGGCCAACGGGTACCTCCAGGCGGCGCTCAACGCACTCGAGTAACAAGCGGTGCTCGACGGCTTCTGGGAGGAATACCGTGCATACCGGGACACCGCCAAGCGCGAACGGGTGCCGGTTTTCGTCCCAGGCGCGGGAACCGTTGAACTCTACTACAGCATGAGCAGCGTTAGAGCGTCCTTCCGGCCGAGAATTTCTCCCTCCAAGGGCGCCGAGGTCTGGGAGAAGGAGATCCTCGACCTCGCCGCTGCTCATGCGTTCCTCACCGACTTCCGGGATGACTCCTATGTCCTCACGAACCTGGAGGGCGTCTACTACGCTCGGTTAAGAGCGACGGAGTTCCTGTTCACCCCAGAGCGCTTTGAAGAGGAACCCCATGTCCTGGAGGCGCTGGTTGCGCTGTATTGCGCTGGCCGCGCCTCCGGCGAACCCCTCCAGGGGGCGTGATTTCCACCAAGGCGGTCTGCGTGAACACACCAACGTGTGCCACGCGCCGTAGGGCGTAATCCTTCAGGAGGGCAAGACGATGATGAAACTGGCCGGCATCGGGGTTCTCGTGATGGCTGTCATCGCGGTTGGCTGCGCAGGGCCCGCGGCCCCGCCGGCGGCGCCCCAGGCGGGGCAAGAGGCAAAGCCCGCCTACGGCGGCGTGCTCAACTTCCACGTCCGCAACGACCCTCCCGATTGGGACCCCAACAGTCAGGGTGCCGGCGCCCCCGGCTATTATGGCCTGGCCCAGGCCTACAACAGCCTGCTGGGCTTCGAGAAAGGGCCCGACATCGACTACGCCAAGATGATCCTGCAGCCTGAACTGGCCGAGCGCTGGGAGGTATCGAACGGCGGAAGGACCGTGACCTTCCATCTCCGCCAGGGGGTCAAGTTCGCCAATTTGCCGCCGGTCAACGGTCGCGAGCTCACCGCCGCCGACGTGAAGTGGACCGCGGAGTACTACACCCGCACCGGCGAGTTCAAAGACAAGAGGCTGGGCGAGAGCAGACGACTGTTCATGTACCAGGGCCTGGATAAAGTGGAGACTCAGGGCCCCTACACGGTGCAATTTCACTTCACGGAGCCCTTCGCTCCCTTCCTCGCCTACACTGCCTCCGACTTGAACCCCATCGTGGCCCGGGAGATCTTCGACGAGGACGGCAGCCACAAGGACCGGATCATCGGGACCGGTCCCTTCCAACGAGACCTTCAGGCCTCTCAGCCCGGGACGCGCTGGGTCTTCAAGAAGAACCCCACGTACTGGGAAGAGGGCAAGCCCTACCTGGATGAGATCCGCTGGATCGTCATCCTCGACGATGCTGCCGCGCTCCCCGCGTTCCAGACCAGGCAGGTCGATGTGAGGTATAACCTCCCGCCCGAAGGGGCCAACGACATCAAAAGGGCCAGCCCCAGCGCCCAGTTGTTCAAGTGGCTGCAGCCCCATGCCGCCAACCTGCGCGTCTCCCAGGCGCCGGGGACCGTCACCGCCAAAGACGTCCGGGTAGGACGGGCTATCAGCCTGGGCCTCGACCGGGACGAGATCAACAAGGTGTTTGCGGGGGGCGAAGGCACCTGGGCGCTGCCGGGGGCGATGCACGGCCTCTTCACCGAAGCGGAGGCCAAGCAGATCTACAAGTACGACCCGGAGGCGGCAAAACGGCTGCTGGCGGAGGCCGGCTACCCCGACGGCGTCACCCTGGAGCTGCCCACGGACACCTCCCGCTCCCAGAGCGAGATCACCCTCTACCAGTTGATGCAGGCGCAGCTCAAGAAGGTGGGCGTCACCGTGGACTGGAAGACCATGGACCAGGCGCTGCAGCGCCAGAAGCGGATCGCCGGAGACTTCGGCCTCGACGCGACCACGGGAACGCTGCCCCTGGAGGCGGACAACGATTCCATCCTCTACGCCGAATACCACAGCAGCCTCCACCGCTCCACCAACTACTCGAAGGTCAATGACCCGGATCTGGACCGGATCCTCGAGGCTGGACGGAGAGAGATGGACCCAGAGAAGCGGCGAGAGCTGCTGCGGACCGCGGTGCAACGGATTGCGGACCGGGTGTACATGATAGGCCTGATCTACACGGCCAAGTACGATGTGACCCAGCCCTACGTGAGGGACTACTACCCCCACTTCAGTGACCGCGGGTCACACCTGTTCATATGGCTGCAGAAGTAGTAACCTCACCCCAGGTGACACGCAGGCCTTCGTTGTAACGACCTACGAGGGCGTGCGCCTCGAAGGCACACTTGCTCAGGAGGTTCCACGTATGGACGCATTAGCATCGCTGCGGGAGACGATAGCCACCACACGATGGCTGGTGGATGGGACCATGGAGGGAGTCACCGCCGGCATCGTGAACAAGCAGCCCGGAGGAACAGCCAATCCCATTGGCGCACTGTATGCCCACGTGGTTTCGTCCGAAGACGTGATGATCAGCGGTCTCTTACAAGGGAAGCAGCCCCTTGCGGCGACGACCTTCGCCGGGAAGACTGGGATGAGCGAAATGCATCCGGTGGACGACGCCGAGATCCCCGGCTGGTTCAAACGGGTGCAAGTGGACTTGCCGGCGCTGAGGACCTATGCCAAGGCCGTCCAAGAGGCAACGGACGCCTACCTTGCTGGCCTCAAGCCTGAGGACCTCGATCGCAAGATCGAGTTCTTCCAGTTCGGGCCTCAGACCGTCAACTGGATCGTTGGGATCGCCGCTTCTATCCACGCGAACAATCATATCGGCGAGATCTCCACGCTGAAGGGTCTCCAGGGCCTGAAGGGATACCCGGTCTAAAGGCCCGGCCAGAAAGCCCGCTCTCCGAGGTTTGGGCTCACCCGACTGCCCCGGGCCCCTCCCCGGCTTCCTCACCCCACGACCAGCGCTTTCCGGCAGCACTCCTGGCACCAAAGGGCCGCGTGAAGCCGGCCTGCTCACCTGGGTGACCGGCTTTGTTTGCCGCCTGGTGACCCCCGGCCTATACTCGACCTAACCATGCCCTTGGTCATTCGCTACTCTCAGTGGGACGGCAACCAACTGGATGGCGCTCCCAACGTGGACGAGCTGTTGGAAGCCTTGTCGGACGACTTCCTCCAGCACGGCGATATCAGCCGGGCCCTCCGTCAACTGGTGCAACGGGGTTTCCAATGGCCTTCCGGTGACCGCCTTACGGGGCTGCAGGACCTGATGCAGCGAGTTCGTGACCGACGCCAACAGCTTCTGTCTCAACATAACCTTGGCTCTATCTACCGGGACCTCGAGCAACGTCTTAAGGACATCGTGGCGAGGGAACGAGGGACCATCGAAGAACGGCTCAAGCAGTTGGCCGAGGGAGACCAAGACCCCGATCAGCAATCCCTAAGGGACACCTTCAATCGCATAGCCCATCAGAACCTGGACGCCTTGGACTCGCTTCCCTCGGACCTTAGTGACCAGATACAACGGCTCCGAGACTACGAATTCCTGGATCCCCAGGCAGGCCGCGAGTTTCAGGACTTGCTGCGGTCCCTGCAAAAGAGCGTGGTGGACTCGTTTTTCCGGCAAGCGAGCCGGGCTCTCCAGCAGATGACGCCGGAAAGCTGGGACCGGCTACAACAAATGGTCCGAGACCTGAATCAGATGCTCTCCGAGCACATCAGGGGGGGTCAGCCGAACTTCCAGCAGTTCATGGAACGCCATGGATCCATGTTCGGTCCCAGTCCACCAAACAGCTTGGAGGCACTGCTGCAACAGATGCAGCAGCGGATGGCCCAAGCCGAGTCCCTGCTCAACAGCCTATCGCCGGACCAGCGTGATGCGCTGTTAGACCTTCTGAGCTCTCAGTGGTTTGATGACCAACTCCAGGGTGAGCTGGCGCAACTGGCCGCCCACCTAAACGCGTTGAGCCCCGCAGGAATCCAGAGTCAGGAGTACTCCTTTTTCGGCGATGAGAGCGTCAGCCTGGATCAGGCCATGCAGTTGATGGAGCAGCTGCAGGCGCTGGAGAACATGGAGCGTCAACTGGGTCGGGTCCGTTTCGGGGCGAGCCTGGAGGAGATCGACAAAGAGCTGGTGAAGCAGGCCTTAGGCCCCGAGGCGGCGGAAGAGCTGGAGCAGATGAAGCGGCTGCTCAAACAGTTGGAGACAGCGGGCTACCTGCGGCGTCAGGCTGGTGGTCTGAAACTGACCGCCCAAGCCATGCGTAAGATCGGTCAGAAAGTCCTACGGGACCTCTTCGAGCACCCCCGGGCGGATGCCTTCGGGGGCCACCCGACCAGCCAGCGAGGGACCAGTCCTGAGGTCTCGCAGGATACCAGGCCTTATCGATTCGGAGACGCCTTCCACCTCGACCTTCACAGGACGCTGCGAAATGCCATCCGCCGCGGGCCTGGTGTGCCTGTCCACCTTAGAGTCGAAGACTTCGAGGTCCAGGACTCGGAGTTCATCACCGCCACCAGCACCGTCCTCGTCCTCGACGTCAGCCGGTCCATGCCGATGCGGGGGAACTTCCTGGCCGCCAAGAAAGTGGCCGTGGCCCTCGACACCCTGATCCGGAGCCAGTTTCCCTGCGACGCGCTGTACGTGGTAGGGTTTTCTGGCGTCGCCCGAGAGGTCAATACAGAGGACCTCGCCAAACTCAACGTAGGTGATTTTGGGCGAGGCACGAACGTTCAGGCAGGCCTTCGGGTGGCCCGGAAACTACTGAGCAAGCATCGGGCGTCCTACTGCCAGGTGGTCTTGATCACCGATGGTGAGCCGACGGCCTACTTGGAACGGGACGGACGCCTTTCTATCGAGTATCCCCCTGGCCCGCGGGTCCTGCGGGAAACGCTGCGGGAAGTTCGGTCGTGCACCCGAGAAGGGATCACTATCAATACCTTTATGCTGGAGAAGAGCTATCATCTGCGCTCTTTTGTGGCGCAATTGGCTAAAGCCAATAGAGGCCGCGTTCTTTTCACGGCCCCCGAGCACTTGGGGCGATATATTCTCCTGGACTACGTGGGCGGCAGGGCCCGTCGCAGGCGTCGCTGACGCAAGGTACACGTCCACAGGGGGGCAGCCCGCCCGCAAATCGGGGGTGGTGGCCTGTGTGCTATACTGCGAAGCGGCCCTACGCCCACCTTTTTGGAGAGGCAACATGGTCTTGAGTGCCATGAGCGTGCGGCTTTGGTCCGACACGCTAACCGTGACGGCAGAAGGGGCGCCTCAGTTTATCGACATCACCCCGACCGTCCAGGAGTACATCGACCGGTCCGGCATTACCCAGGGTTTCACCGTCGTGTTCTCGAAGCACACCACCGCCGCCATCAAGATCAATGAGCATGAGCCGGAGCTCCTCAAGGACATGGAGGCATTCCTGTCCCGCCTGTCGCCGGCCGACGCGACCTACTTCCACAACGACTTCACCGTCCGGACCGTGAACATGGAGGAGGACGAGTGCCCCAACGGGCACGCCCACTGCCAGCATCTCCTCCTGAGTACAAGTGAGACGATCCCCGTCGTCGACGGGCAACTAGCCTTAGGCGTGTACCAGCGGGTGTTCTTGGTGGAGTTGGACAGGCCGCGACCCCGGTCGGTGACCGTGCAAGTATTCGGCACGTAGAGGCCGGTTCTGGCCTATGGGGCGAGGGCGAAGAGACGTCCGCCCCCTACGTAATCCCAAGCTCTCGTTTGACCTGTCGGGTGGCCTCTGCCACCACCCTCATCTTCTCTTTGGCTTCGTCTACCGTACGCGTCTTCAACCCGCAATCCGGGTCGACATAGATCTGGTCGGGACGAAGCACTTCCAGTCCCCGTCTAATGCCCGCTTTGACTTCCTCGAAAGGCTCGATGTTGTGGTTGTGCACATCGACAACTCCCAAGCCGATGGCTTTGTTAAAGGCGCCACCCTTGAAATACTCGAGCAGCCGGTAGCCGCTGTTGGCCATCTCAAGGTCTATCTGATCGACCGGCAGCGCAGTCAGGTGCCGGTAGACCTTGGCAAAGTCCCCGTAGCATATGTGGGTGATGGTATGGGCAGTCAACCCGTGGGTGACGATCCCCAGTGCTCGGGAACCCAACTCCATTTCGTCGGGCCGTGTGGAGAGGGCCGGCTCATCGATCTGGATGTAGCGGGCCCCCGCGCGCTGGAGGTCCACGGCTTCTTCATGGATAGCTCTCGCCATGTCTAGGATGAAGGCCTCCCGGGTCGGGTAATACTCGTTAAACGACCAGTCCACCATGGTGTACGGGCCGGTGAGCATCCCCTTCACCGGTCGGCTGGTTAGACTTTGGGCGTATTGCCACATCTCCACCGTCATCGGGGCCCTGCGGCCCACGGGGCCCACCGCGATGGGCTTGCGGTAGTAACGGTTCCCATAGGATCGCACCAGCCCGCTGATGGTGAACCCGTCCATCAACTCGCCGAAGTAGGTGGCCATGTCGCCCCGGTACATCTCCCCATCCACAAGGACATCGATGCCGATCTCCTCTTGGAAGTCGATCCACTCGCGGGTGGTCTCTCTCTCCAGCTCTGCGAGCTGACGGGCGGTGATCCTGTCTTGTGCGCGATCGTTACGCGCCCGCATCAGGTGCGGTGGCTTAGGAAAACTGCCTACCGACGTCGTAAGAAGGCTCAAGGGAGCACCTCCTTGGCTCTGTCGGCCGCCGCTGCCATCCGAGCAAGCTTCTCGAAGGCGTTCTTGCGAGGCAGGAACTCCAGGCCGCAGTTCGGGCTCAGGTGCACCCGGTCCAGCGGCACGACGTGACGGATCTGATCCAGTTGGGCCACCAGGTCTTCTACAGACTCCAGCCTGGTGTTGCGGGCGTCCACCAGCCCTGCGCCGAGTTCCCGGTCACTTGGAAAGCCATTTAGAACGTTTAGGTTAGCGTCTGCGGTGACGAGATCCAGGCCGAACACCCCAAAGGGAAGGGTAAAGAGGTCGGGAGCCAGGCCGTCGATGCCTGCGAAATAGGTGTACAGCGCGGTCTTCGCGGAGATTCCATCGAGGACCACTTGTACGGCATCTCGATAGAGAGGAAAGAGGTGGCGCATCGGGATGAGGCTGGGATCATTGAACTGAATGAAATCGGCGCCTGCTTCCTGTAAAGCCCGAGCCTCAGCGTTTAGCGCCCTGGCAAAACCCATCACCAGCTTACGTTGGTCTTCGTAGTGGCGATCCTTGGCGTGGGCGGTCAACGTGAAGGGGCCAGGCAGCACCGCTTTGAGCGGCCTCGGAGCCGCGCGGCCTGCGAACTGGTAGTCGCGCACGGTAATGGGTGCTATCCATTCCATGGGTGCGCTGATGACGGGCTCGCGGTAGTACGTGTTGCTGTCGAACCAGCGGATCAGCCCCGTAAGCGTGACGCCTGAGAGCCCTTTCGCGAAGTAAGTGACCTCGTCTTCCCAGCGGATATGGCCGTCGGTGAGCAGGTCTAGCCCGGCCCGGGCCTGCTCCCCCATAGCGTCCTTGGTCGCCTCGTCGGCCACCGTGGCCAGTTCCTCGGCGCTGATGCGGCCCTGGTCGAACCGGGTAATGGCATTCCGGAGGTTGGGGCCACCGGTAAGGGAGGGAACCTTTGGGTAGTTTCCGACCACGGTAGTAATCACCGAGACTTCAGTCCTTCTGCAACCATGTTGCCGATCTGCGCAGGATTTCTGGTCGTGGCAGCGCCTGCGGCCTCCAGGGCTCTCAGCTTGCTGGCAGCGGTGGCGCTGTCTCCGCTGATAATCGCTCCCGCATGGCCCATCCGGCGCCCCGGTGGAGCGGAAGCACCTGCAATGAAGGCGAACAGTTTCTTCTGCTTGATGTGGGTCTTGGCGTACTCCGCGGCCTCCTGCTCGGCTGTGCCGCCAATCTCCCCGATCAGCACAATCGCCTCGGTGTCGGGGTCGGCGTTAAAGCGCTCCAGAATGCCGACGAAGGACGTGCCAACAATGGGGTCCCCACCAACGCCCACGGCGGTCGTCTGGCCGATGCCCAGA
>CAZPYZ010000031.1:0-15182 GCA_964590215.1 uncultured Dehalococcoidia bacterium
TCATGACGATCCCGGTGGCTAGCAGGCGCCCAAAGTCGTCTCGTGCCAGTGATGCGATACGGAGGCCCCGCAGCAGCAGCAGCAGGTAGAGCGCGAACACCGCGACCGCTCCCAGGAACCCCAGTTCCTCCCCGAGCACGCTGAAGATGAAGTCGGTCTGTTGCACCCGCAGGTAGTCGAGCTGCGTCTGAGTGCCATTGAGGAGTCCCTTGCCGACTAGCCCGCCTGACCCGACGCTGATCTCGGACTGTAGGATGTTGTAGCCCGCGCCCAGGGGGTCCAGCCCAGGGTTCAAGAAGGTCAACAGCCGCTCCTGCATATAGCCGTGCAGAACAAAAGAGAAAACTAGGGGCAGCGAGATGATGACCATTAGCCCCAAGATCACCAGGTGGGTTACCCGAACCCCACCCATGACCGCCATCCCCAACCAAATACCTCCGAAGACCACGGCGGTGCCCAGGTCCGGCTGGCGAAACACCATCACCACCGGCAATCCCACGATGGCCAGCGACCCAAAGGTCACCAGTGGGCTGCCGGACCGCTCCTTGAAATCGGAGAAATACCGCGCCAGCCCCAGCGCCACCGCGGGCTTCGCCAGCTCCGACGGCTGCAGTTGAAAGAACCCTAGATTGATCCAGCGGGAGACACCCCCGGCCGCCTCCCCGATCAGTAAGACGAGAACGAGCAGAGCAAGGGCGCCCGCGTAGAGAGCTGGAGTGAACGCGGGCAGGAGCCGGTAATCCAGTCGGGCCAGCCCCAACATAAGGATGAGGCCTACCAGCGCATACAGGCCATGACGCGCCGGCGGGATCTCGACCAGGGGCATGCGAGAGTCTTGGGCGTAGCTGGCGCTGTAGAGCAGAAGGAGCCCGATGAACACCAGCCCGATGGGAGCCAGCACTAGCAAAGGATCCAGCGCCGGTCCCGGCAGCGCCTGCGATCTCCCTTGTCGGGATAGCGCCCATGCCGGCATCATTGTGCCCCAGCCGTTCCCTTCCGGGCGAAGTAGTAGCGCAGAATCCTCCCAGCAATAGGGTCGGCATTGAAAGATCCGGTCCCCTGCTCAACCAGGACCGCCAGCGCGATCTCGGGGTTATCGAAGGGTGCGAAGGAAACGGACCAGCCATGAGTGTCGTACCGCCGGTTCGGCCCCCGGGGAACGCCGAACTCCGCGGTACCAGTCTTGCTGGCGACCGCAACCCCCGGTACCGCGGCCGAACGGGCCGTTCCGTACAACACCGCTTGCTGCATCCCCTCCGCGAAGGTCCGCAGATGTGCCGGGGCGATGTCCAATCGCCGCTGCACTACTTTCGCTTCCTCCCTCGCCACCGTCCCATCCATGGCCCGGAGCTGTTTCACCACCCGCGGTTGCAACAGCTCTCCTCCGTTGGCTAGCGCGGAGACCGCCCGAGCCATCTGGAGCGGGCTCACTAGCACGTAGCCCTGCCCAATCCCCATGTTGTAGCTGTCTCCGATGTACCATGGCTCCCCAAAGGTCTCCCGTTTCCATGGTTCGTCCGGCACCAGTCCCCCTGTTTCTCCAGGGAGATTCACGCCTGTCGCTTCGCCAAGGCCATACATTCGCGAGTACCGCGCGAGCCGGTCCACGCCAAGGCCGGGGAATCCCCGATAGCCTCCCGCCAGGTGATAGAAGTACACATCCGATGACCAAGCCACCGCGCTCTGGAAGTTGAGCGCGCCGAGTCCGCCTGGCTGCCACTCCTTGAACTCGAAGTTGCCCACCCAGATGCTCCCCTGGCTTAGGATGACCGTCCCCGGTGACGCCACTCGCTCCTGAAGAGCGGCAGTTCCAGTGATCAGCTTATAGACGCTGCCGGGCGGGTAGGCGCCGCCGATCGCATAGTTGATCATGGGTCGCAAGGGGTCTTGCAACAGGGACTGGATTGCCGCAACATCCATGGGAACGCCGAAGATGTTGTTGTTGAAAGTAGGGTGCGAGACCAGCGCCAATAGCTCCCCGTTCTGCGGGTTCATCGCGGCGACCGCGGCAAACCGGGAAGGGCCCATCCCCTCTCGCAGAATACGCAGGGTTTCCCGCTGCAGATCCAGATCGATGGTGAGCACCAGGTTGTGCCCCGGCTTGGCCTCCTCCGACCCCAGCACCTTCCGCCGGCGCCCGTTGACGTCGACTTCGACCTGCTCTCTCCCGGGCTGGCCGCGGAGCTCCATCTCGTAGCTCCACTCCACGCCCATCTTGCCGAGGGTGTCGTTCAGGTCATAGCCACGCTCCTGGAACGCTTCGTATTCTTCAGCCGAGATACGTCCCACGTAGCCCAGGATGTGAGGCATGACCTGCCCATCCTTGTAATGCCGGCGAGGCTCCACCAAGACCGAGACGCCCGGCAGTTCTCTGTGGTGCTCCTCCAGCACGAACGCGGTGGCGGGGCCGATCCCAGCCTTGAGGGTGATGGGCGTGAACACATGGCCCGACGTGCGCCGCTGGTCCATGAGACCGGCGATCTCATCAGCCGGCATCTCCAGGATCTGCTCCAATTTCTCCGCCACCTCGCGCTGCTGCGGCACCGGGATGTCGGCGACGACGGCGGCCACGGAAAGGCCCGGCTGGTTTTCCACTAGCAGTGTGCCAGTCCGGTCGTAGATGACCCCTCTGGACGCCGCCACCGTAGCGAGCCTGAGGCGGTTCTCCTCCGCCCGCTCGCGGTAGTACGCCCCCTCAACCACCTGTAGCCGCCACAACTGCAGGGTTAACAGCGAGAACGCGACAACCACCAACCCCTGGAGCACCAACACCCGGTACCGCAGCAGCGCCTGCTCGTCGATACGCCTCTTCCGCTGCACCCGCCACCGGGCCATCCTACGAAAGAACATCAGCTTCGCCTGTTTAGGGACGCAACGTACCACGCTGCACGTAGTGGAATGGCGAGGCCCTCGTCTCTCATATCTCGCATCTCATGTCTCGTCTCTCGTCTCTCATAGCTCGTATCTCGTCGCTCGTCGCTCATGGCCATATCGCCTGTAGACAGCGGATGTCAGGAGAAACAAGAAGGGGGAGGCCGCGGCGTTCAATATGACTCCCCCGCCCAAGGCGAGCAACGTGTGACCCCAGTTCACCGGCCATCCCGCCAATTCTAATCCCAGCGCGAAAAGGAAGTAGTAGCCCAAGGTGGCCAGGGGCGCCAGTAGCAGCGGAAGAAACGCTTGGTTCGCGAAGAGGTCCGTCTCCCGGGCCGCCCCCAGGAGCACCGCCGGAGCCAGCGCGAGCAGGTGGGTCCCAAAAGGGACCGCACTCGTCGAATCCAACAGCGTTCCCGCCAGCGCCGCGGCGAGCAGCCCCTGCGCCCCGCCGAAAGCCAGTCCCCAGGTGAGCACGAATACCAACGGCAGATCCGGCCACAGACGCGGAGGCCCCCAACCTCCCAGCACGGAGGTCTGGACTACTAGACAAAGCAGCGTCAGGGCCACGAGAATGGCAAATCTCATACCACAGGTGCGGGGGACGATCCCTGAGTTATGAGTCCCCTCGTTTCTCGTCCCTCATCCCTCGTTGCTCGTTACGGCACTACGCTGCTCGCCGCGACGGTCGCCACATCCAAGGCTGGGCCCGGAAACACCCCGAGCAGCACCGTCCCGGCCGCCGCTATGCCGATGGCTACGGTTGCGGGCAAAGATGGCTGAAAGCCTCTATCAGAGGAGGGCAACCCCAGGAATACTACCCGCAGCACCCCAACATAGTAGTAAGCCGACACAACGGAGTTGACGACCCCGATCAACACCAGCCAACCCAAACCATGCTGCATCCCGGCGTTGAAGATGAACAGCTTGGCGAAGAATCCTGCCGTCGGCGGGATGCCCGTCAAGGAGAGCAGGCACAACCCGAGGGCCAGGGCCGCCAAGGGTGACCGCTCCCATGCTCCTGAATAATCGGCAATGAGATCGCTATTGAGGCGGTGGCCGAGGACAGTGATGGCCGCGAAGGCGCCGAGATTGGTCAACGCGTAGGCCAGCAGATAAAATACGGCGCCACCCGGCCCGACCTGGGGCACGACTGCAATCCCCACCAGTAGGTACCCAGCGTGCGCAATGCTGGAGTACCCCATCATCCGCTTGATATTGCGTTGCTGGATTGCGACTGCGTTTCCGAGGGTCATGGAGAGGGCGCTGAGTACCGCGAACACGGTGGCCCAGTCCGCCGCGATGGGGTCGCTACCCAGCGCGCTGTGGAAGACCCGCAGCACCACGGCCACCCCACCCGCTTTGCTCACCACCGAAAGAAAGGCCGTCACCGGTGTGGGCGCACCCTCGTACACGTCCGGGGCCCACATCTGGAACGGCACCATGGCCAGCTTGAATCCGAAGCCGCCCGTGAACAGGACCATCGCCAGCAGCACGGCCAGCCGGTTCTCCTGCCAGGCACCCGGCAGCATGGCCCCGATCTCCTGCAGGTTCGTCGTCCCTGCGAGGGCGAGCACGATCGCCATCCCGTAGAGGAGGACCGCCGAGCTGAGCCCGCCCAGTAGAAGGTATTTGATGCCCGCCTCCGTGGACCGCTCATCCTTTAACAGCGCCGCCAGGGCTGCCAGAGAGATCGTGGTGACCTCCAAACTGAGATAGAGGGTAATCAGCTCCCCGGACCCCGCCAGCAGCATCGTTCCTGCGCAAGCCAGCAGCAGCAGGGCATAGTACTCCCCAGCGAGACGGGGCAGCCGCTCCACGTACTCCCAGGAAAACAGGACCACCACCAACGTTGACCCCAAGAAGAGCGCTTTGAAGACCAGCGCGAAGTCATCCGCCACTACCATCCCCCCAAAGGCGGTCCCCCTGGCGCCCACAAGGGGGACAGCAGCGGCCCCCGCCACCAGCAGCCCGCAAAGAGTCAACCCCGCTGCCAGCCCCGGCCGCCTCCCCGTCAGGTCCAGCAGTAGCAACACGCATGCAGACACCAGCAGGACCATTTCTGGGGCGACGAGCGCCAGGTTCATTGCTCCGCGCCATCCCTCGGGGTGGCCGTTGGGTGAGCGAGCACGTGTGCAACATAGGCGGGCCAGGCGGGACACCCCAACCATGGGTCGTGTCTCGCGGCCGTTATCCAGCCTGAGGATCCCCCAGCGTTCGCTGGCGCATCGCGGCAAAGCAACCTACGGCCTCCCCGTCGACGCGCGTCAAGTCTAACAGCAGCAGCGTCGACGCAGCGCCGACCAGCACTATCTCCCGCGCGAGTCAGGCCAAGTCTTTTGCTCCGTGCCATCCGACCGGCTGGCGATTGGGTGAGCGAGCACGGGTGCAACATGCGCAGGGCGCGCGGGGCACTCCAACGATGGGTCGTGTCTCGCGGGAGCCGTTTATCCAGCCCCGGGGAACCTTCAAGGTTAGCTCGGAGATCGCGACCCAATTCAGAACCGCCCCAGAATCGGCGCTAATCCCACCCTGATCACATCGGTCACAATGCCCGGCCAGATCCCCACCAACATGACGGAGCCCACCAGGGCCACCAGCGGCACCCGCTCCAACCAGGTGGCGTCTCCCACCTCCCGCAGGTGCTGCAAGGGCGTCTGGAAGAACGATCGCTCCACCACCCACAGCATGTACCCCGCCGCCAGGACGATCCCCGCCGCGCCCAGGACCGTGTAGAGGCCAAAGGCCGGATAGGTGCCCACGAACACCAGGAACTCAGCCACGAACCCGCTCATCGTGGGCAACCCCAGCGATGCAAGGGCTGCGACGACGAACACCGTCCCAATAAAGGGCATCCGATGAGCAAGCCCTCGTAGTTCCGGGATCTGGCGGGTGTGCGTCTTGTCGTACACCAGCCCTACGAGGGCGAAGAGCAGGCCTGTGATGGTGCCGTGGGTGACCATCTGCAGGACCGCGCCGGTCATCCCCACTTCTCCCAAGGCCGCGATGCCCAGCAGCACGTACCCCATATGGCTCACGCTGCTGTAGGCCACCAGCCGCTTCAGGTCCTTCTGCCGCAGCGTCACCAATGCCCCGTAGATGACGTTTACCGTGGCGAAGAAGGCGAGGACAGGCGCCCAGGCGGCGGCCACCCAGGGAAACAGCGAGATGCACACTCGGACCATCCCATATCCCCCCATCTTCAAGAGCACCCCTGCGAGGATGACGCTGGCCGCGGTGGGCGCGTCGGTGTGCGCGTCGGGAAGCCAGGTGTGGAAGGGGAACACCGGTAGCTTGATCGCGAAGGCCAGGAAGATCGACCAGAACATCGCTACCGCGGGAATTCCTGCCTGGGCCAAGGCCCGCCCAGCGTTGGTCGAAGGGTCCCGTAGTTGTATCAGGTCAAAGGAGCCCGCACTCCAATACACCGCCAGCAGCCCCAAGAGCATGAACGCTGACCCAAAGAAGGTGTAGAGCAGGAACTTCCAGGCCGAGTACTCCCGCCGCCCCAGCGGGGGCGGGCTCCCCCACACCGCGATGAGCAGGAACATCGGGAGCAGCTCCACCTCCCAAAACAGAAAAAAGAGCACGAAGTCCAGCGCCGTGAAGACCCCCAGGATCCCGGACTCGAGCACGAGCAGCGAGACGAAATAGAGCTTGACCCGGTGGTTGATGTTCCACGACACCAGCACGGCCAGGAACCCCAAGAACGCGGTGAGCAGCACCATTGGCAGGTTCAGGCCATCGATGCCCAGGTAGTAGTGGATGTTCAGGTCGAGCACCCAGGGCTGCCGCTCCACGAACTGGACCGCGCTGGAGGTTGAGTCAAAGCGGGTCCATACCGCGATGGCGAGCCCGAGGTCGGCTAAGGTGACGGCCGCCGCCAGTTGTTTGGCCCCCTTGTTCAGGAGGAACCCTGAGCCCGGACGATCAGGAAGACCGCCGCGCCCACCCGGCAAGAGCGCGATGAGTAGCGCCCCCAACGCCGGGAGAAAGACGATCGCTGAGAGCACCTACCCCTCACTCAGGAACATACTGTCATTGGTGGCCCGCAACGCGCTCATCCCCGTAACATCACGCCGGCTGTGATCACGACCACCCCAAGGAAAATCGCCAGCCCGTAGGCCTGCAGCTGTCCCGTCTCGACCCGCCTCAACCCCCGCCCGATTCCGGAGGTAGCCCATCCGGCGCCGTTCACCGCCGCATCGACCACGTAGCGGTCGAGCAGGGCTAGCCCGTTGGCCAAGCCGCTGTACAGGACCATGCGCGTCAGGATCTGCTCGTACAAGAAGTCCAGTCCATACTTCCCGCATAGAAACCGGTACGGTGCTCCGCCCAGCAACTGGGCGAAGGCATCGGGAGAGATGGACCGTCGTGCGTACATCGCCCACGCCAGCCAGATCCCCAGGAACGCGACCACGACCGAGACTCCCGCAACCGCCGGCTTGAACTCCAGATGATGCGCCCCGAGGGTCTCCTCCACGGTGATGGTCTGCAGGAAGCCGCCTAACTGCTCCTGCCCCGGCAGGTTGAGAAAGCCGGAGAACACCGATGGGACGGCCAGAACCACCAGCGGCACAAAGAGTACCGGCGCCTCGTGGGGATGGTGATGGGATTGGAGCACGGGCGCTTCTGCCCGTGATTCCCCCGCCTGTATGGGGTGACGGGGCTGCGCAGCCCGCTCCGCCGCCTCGGCGCCACCTCGGTACTCATGCCAGAAGGTTAAAAAGATCATCCGGAACACATAGAACGCTGTGAGGAACACCGTCGCCAGCGCCAGGGCGAACAGTGCCGGGCTTACCGCCACTGTTGCCGCGAGGATTTCGTCCTTGCTCCAGAACCCCGACAACGGCGGCACGCCCGCCAGGGACAACGACGCGACGACCAAAGCCCAGAAGGTCCAGGGCATGGCATGCCTTAGCCCGCCGTAGTACCGCATGTCGAAGGTGCCTTCCCCAGCGCTCCCCTGCGTCCCGTGGCTGACACTCCCGGCACCCAGGAATAGGAGGGCCTTGAAGAAGGCGTGGTTCATCAGATGGAAAAAAGCGGCCCCGTACCCTCCCACCCCCAGAGCCAGCATCATGTACCCCAGCTGGCTAACGGTGGAATACGCCATCACCCGCTTTATATCGTGCATCACGAGGCCCAGGCCCGCCGCGATCAACGCCGTGAACGCGCCGATGAATGCGATGAGCCCCATGGCTTCCGCTGAGTGATGGACTAGCGGCAGCATGCGACCAACCAGGTAGACCCCCGCCGCGACCATGGTGGCGGCATGGATCAGCGCGCTCACCGGAGTGGGCCCCTCCATCGCGTCGGGTAGCCACACGTGCAGGGGGAACTGAGCCGACTTCCCCACCGCGCCTGCGAAGATGCCCAGGGACACCCAGGTCAACGCCGTCAGTCCCAAGAACCCCGCGCTGGCCAGCGCCCGGACGCTCTCTTCCTTGAACAGCTCGCTGATGTTGAAGGTGCCCGTGACGTTGAACAGCACCAACAGCGCGATAAGGAACCCCAGGTCGCCCAAACGGGTTACCACGAAGGCCTTTTTTGCCGCCGCCGCCGCCGATGGCTTGTGAAACCAGAACCCGATGAGCAGGAACGAGCAGAGGCCGACCATCTCCCAGAACACATACAGCTGCAGCAGGTTGTCTGCCAGCACCAGCCCGATCATGGAGGCCGTGAACAGCGACATGTAGGCGAAGTACCGGGAGTACCCGGTGTCCCCCGCCAGGTAGCCGGTGGAATAGATCTGGACCAGCAGGCTCACAGAGGTCACGACCAGCAGCATAACCGCGGTCAGCGAGTCCACCGCCAACCCGATGCGAACTCTGAGTGGGCCCACCACCAGCCAGGAGTAGTCTGGCATCGGCAGCTCGTGCCCCGGAACCAGGAGCACGTTCCAGAACGCGTAGACCGAGGCCAGGAGCGCCACCGCGACTGTCACCATCGTCACCCACCCCGAGAGCAGGTGCTTCCTCGCGGGTCGGATCACGAAAACGATGGTGAGGAACGACGCCAGGGGCGCCAGGAACGTCAGCCAGACGGCTAGCTCGAGGTTCATGCCAGTCCTGAATTCAGAACCGCAGCCGGAAAATCCCGGTGGGGTGGGGCCCGAGAAAGCCACTGTGCAACCGAGGGCGGTCGGGTGGGCCCGCCACCCCGGTGAGGGGGGCTTTCCGGCCGGACCCGCGGAGAATGGGGCGCCCCCTCACAGCTTTCGCAGCACCTCCTCCGCCACGTGTTTCTTGGTCACTGGCACCATGATCCGCCTCGGTTGCCGCTCGCTCACCCCAACCCAGTCCTCGTCCTCGGGAGCGACAAAGGCCGTGACCCCCTCGCCGTCGAACAGTTCCTTCCACATCTCGGCCACCATCAGGTTCGGTGCCCTTACGATCTCAGTCCACATACCCCTCTCCACAGACAAGACAGGACGGCTGATACGGCATGCGTGACCACCCTCCGTTCACGCATTACGCATTACGCATCATGTATTACGCATGACGCCCTCACCATCGCATCAAGCTCACTGCTTCCACGTCCACGGTCCCCCGAACTCGTAGCAGGGCGAGCAAGAGCGCCAGGGCCACCGCTGCCTCCGCCGCCGCTACGGTGATGATGAACACTGCGAACACCTGCCCGGCGATGGCGGATCCCCCTGGGCTGTAGTGCGAGATGGCCACCAACACGATGTTCGCCGAGTTCAGCATCAGCTCAATGGCCATGAGGATCCCGACGGTGTTGCGCCGGGCCAGGGCCCCGTAGAGCCCAATGCTGAAGAGGAGGGCTGAGAACACCAGGTAGTGGGTGAGGGTTATCTCCATAGACTCCTTTGGCCCGTCCTACCGAAGTTTCGCCTCAAACCGACCAGGAGGGTAACCCCGTTGTGACTCTACCCCTCCCGTTGCCCAACGCCTCCTCCCCCCTCTCTCCTTGTCAATCAGAGCGTGACAGAAACGGGCAGGCTTCGGGAAGACAAGCACAGCTACTCCCGGGCGATGACGATGGCGCCAATCATGGCCACTAAGAGCACCACCGAGGCAAGCTCGAAGGGAAAAACGAAGGTCGTGAACAGCGCCGCCGCCAATGTCCCGGGCCCGTAAGGTTCCCCTTCACCTCGCGGCCAGGCGGTGCTGGTGAACACGTACGCCATCGCGAGGAAGACCAGACCGGCAGCGATCACGGCGGACGCGTGCAGCCGGCCGGGGGGGTTCCCCTGGGTCATGGCGTTACGGGTTAGAAACACCGCGAATAAGGTCAACACTGCGATGGCGCCAGCGTAGATGAGCACCTGTACCGCCGCGAGGAACCCCGCGTTCAGCGTTACGTAAAGTCCAGCCACCCCAATGAAGGACAGCACCAGCGCGAGCACGGCATGGAAAATATTCCGAAGTGTAACCACGAACAGCGCAGACAGGGCCGTCAGCCCCGCCAGTGCATAGAAAGCAAGCCCATGGGCGATGTCCAAAGCCGTCTCGCTACTGCCTTCCGCCTACTCCCTACCGGCGCTCTCCCTCGCCGCTGGTTTCGCGAGCCCCGCCGTGGGGTCATAGAACCCCGGAAACTCCCGGGCCTCCGCCGCGTGTCCCAGCAGCGGCGGCCGGAAATACGCGCTCACCCGCTCCCGAGAGGTGATCTCCTCCTTGTGCACTACCAGCCCCCAACGCTCGTAGCTGGCCAGGGCAAAGTTCGTCCCCATGAACAGCGCGTCGTAAGGACAGGCCTCCACGCACAGCCCGCACACCATGCACGTCCCCGTATCGATGTCGAACTTGTCGATGCTGTACCGGCCATCGGTGCCTCGGTGCGTCACGATATCTATGCAGCCATGGGGACAGGCCTTGGCGCAGGCTGCATTTCCGGTGCAGCGGTCCAGCATCAGCGCGAAATCGTATCCCCGGAACCGCGACGCCGTTCGCAGCGGCTCCTCCGGGTACTGGCGCGTGATCACCGGCCGGAACAGGTGTCGCAGCACCACCAGCATCCCCTTGGCGATCCCTAACCCGTACACCCTCTACCCCTCTCCGGGTCTCATGGCCCTTCGCCCAAGCTCATGCCCCCCGTTTGTCGCGCGGGGGCTTGTCCCCCACCTCCCGTTTCGGGCTTGCTCAAGGTCAGGCCCTTCCTCATGGTGACCCCGTCGAACCATGAGCGATTGCCCCGCTGATGCCAGCCCTTGTGGCTCCTCGTGCCCTTCCTCCAAGGCCCCGCAGCAGCTCTGTCCATCCCACGATGAGCACCCCCGCAAACAGGGTGTTTACCACAAACACCACCAACGACGGCAGCTCCAAATACACCTCCACCCCCGCGATCCCGATGTTTACCAGCGTCAGCGGGATCAGGAACTTCCACGCGAAGTCCATGAGCTGGTCTATCCGCAGCCGCGGCAACGTCCCACGGACCCACACGAACACGCAAAACATCAGGTACACCTTGATGACGAACCAGACGATACCCGGTACGACATCCAGCACCGGCCCGGTCCCCCACCCTCCCAGGAACAGGCTCACGATGAGTGCAGAGACCCCAAAGATGTGTGTGTACTCGCTTACGTAAAAGAGGCTGAACTTGAAGCCGCTGTACTCCGTGTGGTAGCCCCCCACGATCTCAGACTCCCCCTCCATGATGTCTGTCGGGGTGCGGTTCAACTCGGCCGACCCGGCGATGAAGAAAATGATAAAGGCCAGGGGCTGTAAGAAGATGAACCATCCGTGCTCCAACTGGTATGCCACGATGTCCGACAGCCGCAGCGAGTTAGCGAACAGGACCAGCCCAATGATGGAGAGGACCAGCGGGATCTCGTAGCTTACCGTCTGGGCCACGGCCCGCATGGCGCCCAGGAGGGAGTACTTGTTGTTGGAGGCCCAGCCAGCCATGAAGATGGGCACCACCCCCAGGGCGCCCACGGCCATTACGTACAGCAGGCCCACGTCCAGGTCGGCCAGCACCGCCCCTGGTGCGAAAGGCACGACGGCGAAGGTGAGCAGCCCGGGGAGGAACGCGATGGTCGGGGCCGCCCAGTACACCCACCGGTCCACCCCGAAGGGTGTGACGGCCTCCTTGCCCAGGATCTTCACCGCGTCCGCCACCGGCTGCAGCAGCCCGAAGGGCCCAACTCGGTTCGGGCCGTACCGCACCTGGAACCGGCCGATGAGCTTCCGTTCGATCCACACAGCCAGCACATCGCTGGTCACGACGAAAGCCGTAATCCCCGCCGCGCCCAGGGCACTGGTGACAAAAGCGATGGCCCAATCCGGCAGGTAGCCCTGGAGCAAACCTGCGACAAACTCGTTGATCACTCCATCACCACCAGCAACCTGAGCCCGTGAGGGATCCCGAAGGAGGACGGGGTGGCCTCTGACTTCCTCACTTCCTCACTTCCCGTCATCGGTCCACCTCCCCCATCACGATGTCCGTGCTCCCGATGATGACCACGGCATCCGCAACCTTGTGCCCAATGAGCATCTCCCTCAACGGCGTCAGGTTAATGAAAGAAGGTGCTCTCACATGCATACGCCAGGGTGATGCTCCCCCATCGCTCACGATGTAGAACCCCAGCATCCCGCGGGGCGACTCGACCTGCGCGTAGACCTCTCCACCGGGGGGTCTGATGACGATGGGCACGTCCGTTTTCCAGCGGCCCGCCGGCAGGCCTTCAAGGGCCTGCTCCAGAATTCGCAGGCTCTCCCACATCTCCTGGAACCGCACGGCAAAACGATCCCAGACATCACCCCTTTCTCCCACCGGCACCCCAAACTCAAACCGCTCGTAGAGGCAATAAGGGTCCTGCTTCCGCAGGTCCCACTGCACACCACTTCCTCGCAGCGTCGGTCCGCTTACCCCCGAGCTAACGGCCAGCTCTCGCGGTAGCACCCCTACATTCGTTGCCCGCACCCTGATGATCTCGTTGTCCCAGAGAAGGTCCCGGTATTCCCTCAGCCGCTTGGGGAACTCCTCCAGGAACCGCAACGCGGCCCCGAAGAACTCCGGCGGCAGGTCCTGGGAGACCCCGCCCGGCCGGATGTAGTTGTAGGTGAGCCGGGCCCCGCAGACCATCTCGAACATGTCCAGGATCTGCTCCCGCTCTTTGATGAAGTAGATGAGCGGCGTATGCCAGGCCCCCATGTCGTTGATAAGGGTGCCCTGCGCGAAACAGTGGCTGGCGAGGCGCTGGAACTCGCTCATGATCACCCGGATATAGCTCGCCCGCTCCGGCACCTCGATCCCCGCCAGTTTCTCGATGGCCAGCGACACCGCAAGATTGCTGGTCATGGACGCGAGGTAATCCATGCGGTCCGTCACCGGCACGCATTGGAGATAGGTATGGGTTTCGAAGAGCTTCTCTTTGCTGGAGTGGAGGTAGCCCAGAATCGGCTCCGCCTCCACGATGGTCTCCCCGTCCAGCACCAGCCGCAGCCGCAGCACCCCATGGGTGCTGGGGTGCTGCGGCCCCATGTTCACCATGAACGGCTGGGACGTGAGGGTCATGCCGCTTCTTCCCTCTCCCGGATAGAGAGGGTCAGGGTGAGGGCGCGCGCCGGCAGTGCCTTCACGCTTGCGATCCCTGTCCCGCCCCCGCCTGCATCGCAAACGTCCGGTGGTCGAACTCCAGGAAATCCTTCCGCAGCGGATGCCCCGGAAACCCCTCCCACATCATGATCCGCTTCAGGTTCGGGTGCCCCTCGAACTGGATCCCCATGAGGTCCCAGGTCTCCCGTTCCTGAAAGTCTGCCGTCTTCCACACCGGCGTCACCGAGGGCACCCGCAAGCTGGTCCGCCCTTGGAGCCTCGTCTTTATGATGGTGCTCTGGTTTCGCTCCAACGAGAGAAGGTGATAGACCACGTCGAAATAGTCCAGGTAGTCCACCGCGGTCACGCTCAACAGATAGTCGAACCCCTGCTCGTCCCGCAGCCAGAGGCAGACATCCCTCACCGTCTGCGGCGCTACAAACACGGCATCCGGGGCGACCGCATCAACCGCGCTCGGAAACGCGCGACGGATCGCCTCGCCAAGATCTTCCCCCGACAGAGCCACGGTCATGGGTGCTGGGAGTGCCGGCATCTTGCCTGCACACGCCAGGCCCGACGCCTAGCGTCTCTGTCCGTGGCCCCGCCGTATCGCGTTCCCTGCCCCAACACGAGGCTCACCGAAGGCCGCCTCTCCCCTTCTCCCGCGCCACCCGCTCCTGCAACCGCATCAGCCCCGCCAGCAGCGCCTCCGGCCGCGGCGGGCATCCTGGTATGTACACGTCCACTGGTACGATGAGGTTCACCCCCGGCACCACGCTGTAGGTCTCTACGAAGGGCCCCCCACTCATCGCCGACACCCCCATCGCGACCACCCACTTCGGTTCCGCCATCTGGTCGTACACCCGCCGCAGCACCGGCGCCATCTTCCAGGTGACCCAGCCCGCCACGATCATCAGGTCCGCCTGTCGCGGTGAGGGCCGGAAGATCTCCATCCCGAAGCGGGAAATATCGAACCGGGAAGTGCCTGTGGTGATCATCTCGATCGCGCAGCACGCCAGCCCGAACATCGCGGGCCAGAGAGACGACTTCCGGGCCCACGCCAGCACCTCGTCCAGGGTGCTCAGCAAGACGTTCTGAGGAAACTCCTCCTCCACATAGATGCCGCGCTCTGTATCGGGGAACGGCTCCTGGGCCCGCCGCATCAGCTCCAGCACCAACTGCCCCTCCCGCCGGTCCTCCTCGAGCGGGTCGTAGGGCAGCGCAATGGCACGCTCCCCACCGAACGGCCATTGGGCAGTCAAAGCCTCATCCCTCGTATCTCATCTCTCGTCTCTCGTTTCTCGTTTCTCATCTCTCGTTTCTCGTTTCTCTCTTCACACCCACTCCAATGCCTTCTTCCGCCAGGCGTACACAAAACCCACCACGAGGATCAGGACGAAAATCCCCATCTCGATCAGGCCGAAGAGCCCCAGCTCCCGGAAGTACACCGCCCAGGGCAGCAGAAACACCGCCTCGATGTCGAAGATCACGAAGAGCAGCGCGAAATAGTAGTACCGGAAGTTGAACTGGACCCACGAGCTGCCGATGGTCTCGACGCCACATTCGTAGGTGTCGTTCTTCACCGGGCCAGGGTGATCGGGCCTCCTCTTGACCAGTCCAAAGGCCCAAGACGTCACAATGCCGCCGATGGGAAACACCAGGGCGGCGGCAAGGAGAATGAGAATAGGCCCGTATTCAGTGAACATTCAGGCTGTAACCCTGAGCCAGTCGAAGGGAGCCTGTCGGGCCGATTGTTCCAAAATGCACAATCGAGTATACCATGCCTGGCTCATTCCCCC